>JAIYBO010000143.1 GCA_027488495.1 Bacteroidota bacterium
GTGAAGTACATGACCAAAATTCGTAACAACGATTCAATTTAATTCACCCAAAAAATATTCGAATGATACACGATTCAATCATTAGAGACAGACTTGTAACTGGCGATAAAACGGCTTCTGACGTTACGCGAGATATTGCAAGACCTATTTTGAACAACCCATCAACCGCTTGGAAAATCGGCTTTACTTTGTCGCTGATTTTCTTAGGTATTTTTGGTGTGAGTTTGCTTTATACCTTGTTTACAGGTATTGGTGTTTGGAATATTAACAAATCAGTGATGTGGGGTTGGGATATTACCAACTTCGTATTTTGGGTGGGTATTGGTCACGCGGGAACCTTGATTTCTGCTGTATTGTTGTTATTCCGTCAGAAGTGGCGTATGAGTATCAACCGTTCAGCGGAAGCGATGACAATTTTCGCGGTAATTTGTGCAGCCATGTTCCCTGTGTTTCACATGGGTCGTGTATGGGTAGGTTACTGGGCATTGCCTTTGCCAAACGGATTTGGTTCACTTTGGGTAAACTTTAACTCACCATTGTTGTGGGACGTATTTGCGATCTCTACCTACTTCAGCGTATCGTTGTTGTTCTGGTACATTGGTTTGATACCTGATATTGCAACCATTCGTGATAAAGTAAAGTCGAAATTGGGTAAGACCATGTATGGTTTCTTCTCAATGGGTTGGACAGGTTCTACACGCACTTGGGCTCGTTACGAATTGATTTCATTGATTTTGGCTGGTTTGAGTACACCGTTGGTATTGTCAGTACACACGATCGTATCTACGGATTTTGCAACTTCTGTTATTCCAGGTTGGCATACCACGATTTTCCCTCCATATTTCGTTGCTGGTGCGATTTTCTCTGGTTTTGGAATGGTTGCTACTTTGTTGGTAGTAGCTAGGAAGGTTATGAACTATGAAAACTACATCACTATTGGACACCTTGATGCGATGACTAAAATCATCATGGTAACTGGTACCATTGTGGGTATTGCATACATCACGGAATTTTTTATCGCTTGGTATTCAGGAAACATCTATGAGCAATATGCTTTCACCAACCGTATGTTCGGTCCTTACTGGTGGGCTTATTGGAGTATGATGACTTGTAACTTGATTGCACCGCAGGTATTTTGGTTCCGTTGGGCTCGTACTACGCCATGGTTCATTTTCATCATGAGTATTGTGGTGAACGTGGGTATGTGGTTTGAGCGTTTTGTAATTATCGTTACATCGTTGCACAGAGATTACTTGCCTTCAAGTTGGGTAATGTATTCAGGTTCGTTAACTGAAATAGGTTTGTTCCTTGGTACTTTTGGTATCTTCTTTACCTGTTTCTTCTTGTTTGCCAAATTCTTGCCTGTGATTAACATGGCGGAAGTTAAATCAATCCTTCGCAACCGCGAATAAGTTCAACCTTTAAAGATGACCATAATGGGAATTTTAGATAAAAAATTAAGTTTACGCGACCGCAACAAAATGTTGATCGGTGTATGGGAAGATGAAGATCATTTGATGTCGGGTGCTACTGAATTGGCTCACGCCGGTGTTCACATTCACGACATTTATACACCTTATCCAGTTCACGGTTTGGATCGTGTCATTGGTGCAAGAAGAAGTAAGTTGGCTAGAATTGCATTTTTCTGTGCCATCACTGGTCTTACATTGATGACCACCATGATTTGGTACATGTATGTACACGATTGGCCCATGAACATTGGTAACAAGCCTGTGAGATTTACTCCTAGCTGGGCGCCAGTAATGTTCGAGGGAACTGTACTTTGTACTGCCTTTGGTATGTCGTTCTTCTTCTTTTGGAGAAATAGATTGGTTCACGGTATTAAAAATGAGTTGTTAGACATTCGTCAAACCGATGACAGAATGGTAGTAGCCATCGAAACTGTGAATGGTATGGATGAAAAAGCAGTTCTCGACATCATGAAGAAACATGGTGCTGTAGAAGTGCGTGAGTTTCACAACGGCGTTCAAACCGTACTTTAATATTTGATTTACAATGAACAACAAACTTTATATCTTGTTCGGTTCAATTGCTGTTTCAGCATTGATGAGCAGTTGTGTCAGTCGTGGAAACAATCCTGGTTGGGAATATGCTCCAGACATGTACTATTCGAAAGGTTACGAGGCCTACAATCAGGGTGATAGCAATACAGTTAATCCTTACGGGATGAACATGCGCGAGCCTGTGGCTGGTACCGTTGCAGTAGGAAAATTGGATTACAAATACAATTTAGAGAATACCGGTGAAGGTTACGATGCTTCGGCGTCTCTTACAGCACCTGTAGATGCAACTTTGGAAGATGGAAGAGGTAAGTACTTGTACGATGTTTATTGCACGCCTTGTCATGGTGCCAATGGTGCCAATGATGGTGAAGTGTTCAAAAAAGTATCTACACTGAAACCCGCTTGGAAAGGTTATTCTGATGAGTATATCAAAACACTTCCTGAAGGCAAAATCTATCACACCTTAACTTACGGCAAAAACAATATGGGTAGTCACGCGTCTGTTTTGAGTCCTAAGGATCGTTGGAAAGTGATTAAATATGTTAAATTCTTGAGCAGTCAAGGTACATCTTCATCAGAAGTTGCTGCGGCTGATTCTACAATGGCTACCACTAAATAAGCGAAATAAAATGGGACACGGACATCATCACGTTGAAGTTAAACAGGAGCAATTCGTTTTTTCTCCTAAAGCAAAAAGGTTCTCAATCATTTTAATGGTTTTGGGACTTGTTTTTGTAGGTCTTGGTATTGCAAATTTGGGTGGTCATGACAACAAGCATGAAGCGAAAACTGAAACTGCAGCCCATGGAGAGCACGCCGTTGCTGGTCATGAAGCTGAAGGACATCATGCAGCCGCTCATGAAGAACATGGAAACGTTCCCAACGAGGCCTTTGGTCCACGTATGGAATTTCATCCTTTAGATAAACCTGCCAACACACGTATTTGGGCGAATTTCATGATCGTTGGATATTTTTTCCTAATGATCTCGTTGGTATCATTGATGTGGTATGCCATTCAATATGTTGCCAATGCCGGTTGGTCTGTAGGAATTAAGAGAGTTCCAGAAGCCATTATGACTTTCATTCCAGTACCGTTTGTTATATTAATGATCGGTTTATTGATGGGTAAAAATGATATCTATCATTGGGCACATTATGAACATCTTGGCTTAAAGCCAGGAGAAGCCGGTTATGATGCAATCCTTGCTGGTAAATCTGGATTTTTGAATAGCACCATGTTGTTCGCTTTTCCAAGTGTATTGGTGGTTATTTGGTATCTATTGATGCGCAAATTGCGTGCTCTGTCTGCCGCCGAAGACAATGGTACTAAAGGCGATGTGAGCTTCTTTAGAGCATCAACCAAATTCAGTGCGGCATTTGCGGTGATCTTTGGATTTACAGTTTCTGTAATTGCATGGTTGTTGATCATGTCGGTAGATGCACATTGGTATTCAACCATCTTTGGATTCTATAATTTCGTAACGCATTGGGTAACCATGATAACCATTATGGCATTCATCGTTGCTTACATTAAGAAAGAGGGTTATTTGGGTTTTGTGACCAACGAACATATGCACGATTTGGGTAAATTCATGTTTGCCTTCACCGTATTCTGGGCTTATTTGTGGCTTTCCCAGTACTTGTTGATTTGGTATGCACAAATCCCAGAAGAAATGGCATACTACCAAATCCGTTTTGAAAATTATAAATTCAACTTCCTATTGAACTTTGCGATGTGTTTCTGTATTCCTTTCTTGGGATTATTGATGCGCTCTGCAAAACGTAACAGATATGTATTGGCTATTATTGGGTCAATCATGATCTTGGGACACTATCACGATGTATGGTTGATGGTATTCCCAGGTGTATTTGGATCTGGTATGCAATTCGGATTCTTGGAATTGGGTATGTTCTTGTTGGTAGCCGGTATCTTTGTATACTGGGTATTCACAGCACTCACTAAACGTGGATTGGTTGCCATCAACCACCCATATTTGGAAGAGTCTGTTCACCACGACGTTGGAGTTTAATACAACCAAAAATTATATTAAAAGGCCACTTCAACGAAGTGGCCTTTTTCTTGTACATGCAATAAAATCAACCCAAAAGACAAATTCAAAATCGTAATTTTGTAACAATGGAAATTTCCGCCAAATACAATCCTTCAAACGTCGAAGACAAATGGTACAAACATTGGTTGTCCCAAAAATATTTCAAATCTGTACCAGACGAACGTCCGGCCTATACCATAGTGATCCCTCCACCAAATGTTACAGGTGTTTTGCACATGGGGCATATGTTGAACAATACCATTCAGGATGTATTGATACGTAAAGCACGTAAACAAGGGTTCAACGCTTGTTGGGTGCCAGGTACAGACCATGCAAGTATCGCAACAGAAGCCAAAGTGGTAAAATTGCTTGCAGAACAAGGCATTCCAAAATCATCATTAACCCGTGAAGAATTTTTGTCGCATGCTTTTGCTTGGAAAGAGAAGTATGGTAATATCATTTTAGAGCAATTGCAAAAGTTGGGTGCAAGTTGTGATTGGGATAGAACCCGCTTTACCATGGAGCCCAGTCTTTACGAAGCAGTTGTAGATGTTTTCATAGACCTTTATCGGAAAGGATTGATTTATCGTGGTACCAAAATGGTGAATTGGGATCCTGCAGGACAAACTACGTTGAGCGATGAGGAGGTGATTTTCAAAGAAACTCCAGATCAACTGTTTTATGTAATTTATAAAGGGGTAGACTTCGATGGTGAATTAATGGTAGCAACCGCGAGGCCAGAAACCATTGCTGGCGATGTTGCCGTTTGTGTGAATCCCAACGATGAACGCTACCGTGATTTGATCGGTAAAAAAGTGATGGTTCCCCTTATAAATAGGGAAGTAACGATCATTGCAGATGATTATATCGATATAGAATTTGGTACGGGTGTTTTGAAAGTTACCCCGGCCCATGATATCAATGATTATAACATCGGCTTAAAATACAAGCTTCCGGTTATTGATACGTTGAACGCGGATGGTACAATTTCTGAGGCGGGTCAATTGTTCGTAGGTCAAGATCGTTTCGTGGCCAGAAAGCAATGGGTTAAAGCATTGAAAGAAGCGGAATTGTTGGCCAAACAAGAAAATTACACCCACAATGTGGGTTATAGCGAAAGAACCGATGCGGTGGTAGAGCCTAGGATTAGCACTCAGTGGTTTATGGATATGCAAATGTTCATGAAAAAGAACCCCGAAGTACTTTCATCTGTTATGAACGATGAAATCAATTTTTATCCGGCAAAATTGAAAAACACCTATAAACATTGGATGGAGAATGTGAAAGATTGGAACATTTCTCGTCAGTTGTGGTGGGGACATCGTATTCCAGCTTGGTACTCAGCCACGGGTGAATGGGTGGTTGCAAAAACGGCAGAAGACGCAGTGATCGAGTTTGCGAAAAAGTCTATCACAGTAACAAAAGCTGAAATCAATCAAGACCCCGATGTATTGGATACTTGGTTTAGTTCATGGCTTTGGCCAATTTCAGTATTCGATGGAATAGGAGAGCATGCCAACAAAGCAGAACTCAATTATTATTATCCAACCAATGATTTGGTAACCGGGCCAGATATTTTGTTTTTCTGGGTGGCTCGCATGATCATGGCGGGATATGAATTTGAAGGCAAAATGCCTTTCAAAAATGTGTATTTCACTGGATTGATTCGTGATAAGCAGCGCAGAAAAATGAGTAAAAGTCTGGGAAACAGCCCAGATGCACTGGAGTTGATAGAAAAGTTCGGTGCCGACGCTGTTCGAATGGGTTTGCTTTTATGTTCACCTGCAGGAAATGATATTTTATTTGATGAAACACAAATCGAACAGGGCAGAAATTTTTGCAACAAAATTTGGAATGCGTTTAGGCTAATTCAGGGCTGGGAAACAGCGGATTCAGCTCCCACCAATGCCTCGAATCAAGCAAAGCACTACCTAGAAAATAGGCTCAATGCAGTTTTAATTGAAAACGAAAAGTTGTTTTCAGAATTCCGTTTGTCGGATGCTTTGATGGCTACCTATAAGTTGATTTGGGACGATTTCTGTGCCATTTACCTCGAGGCGATCAAACCCCCTTACGGTGAGCCCATAGCCAAAATTACCAAACTTGAGGCTCAAAGTATTTTGCTCCAATTAATGTCGTTGTTGCATCCATATATGCCGTTCATTTCTGAAGAAATCGCGAGCTTGGTCTCGGGAGAAGGACAGTTTGAATCATTGGTAACATCGGCATACCCTCAACCATCCACAGCCAATGAAAATCAATTGGCATCGGAGCCCATGTTATTGGTTTCGGAAATTCGGAATTTGAGGAATACGAAAGGGCTTTCACCCAAAGAAACGTTGGAGTTGTGGGTTCCTGAAACGGCAACTGCATTGCGTAATATGAAGGATTTCATAGAGAAATTGGCCAATGTGAATTTGAGTTTCAACAGCAGTTCAAAACCCGTGAATGGTTTGCCGTTGATCATTGGTGTATATGAAATATGGGTGGAATTGGAGATTGAGGTTGACCCGAAAAAGGAATTGGAAGAATTGATAAAGGAAAAAGACTATTACGAGGGATTTGTGAGATCTGTAATGGGTAAATTGGGTAATGAGCGATTTGTACAAAATGCAAAACCCGAGGTGGTTGAAATAGAACGCAAGAAACTTGCAGATGCGAATGAAAAGCTCACGCTCATTCAAAATCGCATGAAACAAATAGGTGGATAACCTAAAATCAAGCGTTTACCTCATTTCATCAATTACATCAATGATTGTATTGAATTGCTTTAAATAAAAAATGGCTCCGATTCGGAGCCATTTTTTATTTCTTGGTTTTTAAATGTTCTATGTGGTAGGAGCCCACATCATTGCCCAGTTTTTTGCCTTTTTCTATGGCATCGATAAAATGGATACCTCCATACAATCTTGAAATGCAAGCTTGGTTACTGGCTTCCCTAAAGTTCTTGAATTTCCTCACGCCAAGACCAAATTTGTATTCTGCGCTGTCTGTGAACTCGTATTCTCCGAATGTGGCAGTTAAAACGCTCGCAGCAGCACTCGATACTACACTGTGTCCTGATGGATACTCAGGGAACGCAGGTGTTTGTATTGGGCTTATCCAGCTAGAGTCGATCAATTCGTGCACCGCAGTGATGGGTCTCAAATAATCAGTTTTGTATTTCACATACCAACAGGTAATAAATGCATCAAAAATGGCTGATGACAATCGCATCATTCCGTCTGCAGTTTCAATCAACGAATAATTCTTTTGTCTTGCAACCGTAGAAAACATCGATAACCAATGTCCCGCAGGAGATACCTTCAAAACATTGATGGTTGCATGTCCGTAATGGACGGAAGCATTTGGATTATCATCCCAATACCACGCGGTTTTCAAGTGATTGGAATCTTTTTTATTCACTGTATCATATACCTGTTTGGTGATCGAATAGAAACGAGACGATTTTGATTTGCTGTATGGTTCTGGTTGCTCGTAGCTAAATTCCTTTACAGAATGAATTAACACAGGACGAATTCTTCCCCAGTTGGGCTCTATGGCTTCCATGAAATCTGGGGGTGTTTGTTCCCATGATCCAGCATTGTTCTTGGTTAAGAAAAATTCTCTTCCACGGAAATATGAAAATGAATCACTTTTCGACCATTTAACGATGTGTGAACCCACCGAATCGCCATAATTGATAGATGCTTCAAACATGGATTTAGACATTTTGTCTTTGTAGAAATCCAGTTGGCGATTGCGGAAATTGGCAATGGTATCTTCTTTGTATACCAATTTCTTGCTCACAAAAGTATGTGCCGCCATGGCCACCAAGTCTAAGCAATATTTTTGCGATGTATCGGGTAGGGGGCCTTGTTTCAATCCATTCATCATGGAAGAAACACTGTTGTATTCATCGTAAAATGGCACTAAAGCCTCATACGCTGCGATGGATGCATAAACATATCGTCTAGAACCAACTGGCGCGGCAACACGGTCAACCACGATGGCATTTTGAATAGCCATATTGCAAGTAGAAAGAATGTCTTTTTGGATGATTTTGTTTTCGGTTTCCTTGGATTGGTTACAAGATGCTTGCGAAAACACAATCAACATGGCACTCAATAGCGAGCCGAATGAATAGAGTCTCATTTTCATGTATGGTAAAATTAATAAAAAAAGGCACGCAAAGTTGCGTGCCTTCAATATCTAAAACAATGACATTTATTGGTTTTCTTGATCTTCCAAGACAATACCTGATACGCCTTTGTATGGAGAAGCAATATTCACAACCATTTTCAAACGTTTGATGTTATCCACGCGCTTGGTCATTCTGCTTCTGTTTTTTGCTTCTTTTCTTTTTAGTTTAGTAACAGCCATTTTCTTACAATTAGGTCGCAAAAATAACAATTTTCTACCAATTGTCAATCACACATTGAAAAGTATTTACAATCTTTTTCCATTGACATCATAAAATTCGATGTTACCAACCCCTTTGGTCTTCCAAATGCCATTCGCACCGGCTGATAAATAGCCGTTGCCATTATTTAAATGAACCATTTTTACGGATCCGTTAACCGTTACTTTGGCATAGCTCGCAGCGATGGGAGATTTCACAAACTGCACACCTTGCGCCTGTGATTTGCCATTCATGGTCTTATATCCACGCAATTTGCCATTGTTGTTGGCAATGAGTACTCTTACCTCATTTTTGGGACCTGGCACAATCATCATGGATTTTCCATCATCTTGGTTATAAAGGCCATTTCTAGAGCCTGATTGATACCTGAAAGTACCGCCATCGTTAAATAAGACAAAACTCGGTTGGGCGTCGTCGCGGCCATGCGGAACCCGAGTGTTATAATTGTTACCAGTACATAAAATGTCTTCGTATCCGTTGCCATCAACGTCGAAATTGGTAATACCAAACAATGGCCCTGCTTGGGCCCACATTGGCATTTCTGTAAATGAAAATTTACCGCCATTGTTCACAGCGATAAAGCTCGAAAACATGTTTGCCGTTAAACTATTTTGCTTTAATACATCGGCACCAAAGATTTCTTCCATGGTTTTCCCTGCAAAGTCGTTGTATGTGGTGAATTTTTTATTGATAAAGAATGGATAAGCCTTTCCCATTTCGTCCATCGTAAATAGGGGATAGTCTGCACCTCCGTATTGATAGCTCATCGCAATGTCTTGTCTGCCATTTCCATCAAAATCGGCCCAAAATACTTTAGAGGGGCTGCCAACTTTTGCCTGGATGAAGCTGTTGTTTCCCTTATTACCCACCACATAATCAATATCTCCATCATTGTCAATGTCCATTGGCAAAATGCTATTCATCCAACCCGATATTGACGCATCGCCCACTTCGCCCGTTTTATTTACGAATTTCCCGCCGCTATTTTCCATGAAAATCAGGGGCATCCATTCTCCAGCGAGCAATAAATCCGGTTTGCCATCGCCACTAAAATCACTGAATACCGCTGAGCAGATCATCCCTGCATTCTCTAAATCCGGTGCCAATGCTGCGGTGACGTCTCTGAATTTACCCCCGTTGTTTTGCAATAAATAACTGCGTACTTCCAATGTGGGCCAGTTGCCAGGCATAACTCTTCCGGCGACAAACAAATCTAAATCTCCGTCACCGTCAAAATCGGCGGAAGTTACGGAACTAGAACTACTGATCACTGATGGTAATAATCCTTTCCCCTCTGAGAAATTCCCCTTGCCATCGTTGATGTATAATTTGTGCTCATATTTGTTCGAAGGCCACTCGAATTCTGAACCTCCCACTGCCACATATAAATCCAAGTCTTTGTCGCCATCGGCATCAAATAGTAAAGAACCCATCACATCGGCATCCAATTTACCCCATGGCTGACTGGCAGCGGGTACGTAACTGCCCGCATCATTGTTTTGTTGTAGAAACAATTTAGAACCGCTGCTCTCGCGCGCATTTCCAATGAAAACATCAATAAGTCCGTCGCCGTTTACATCACCAGACGACATGCCAGGTCCCAGTGTGGTGTAACGATGAGGCAGGAGTGGTTCGCGTTTAAAATCTGGGTTCTCTTGTTCCACATGGGCGAAGTTCAAATTCCATAAATCTCCATTTTCTTTGAAATATTGAATATCGTTTGCTCGGATCACATTGGGGTCCCATTGGGTGTTGGCATCGGCACTATTCACAACCAAGGTTTGGTCTGCGCTGATGTTTTTGATGATCTGAGCCTTGCCGTTGGGCCATAATACAATGAGTTCACTGAGTGTTTCTCGTTCCCCCAATCCAATGTGTGCAATGGGCTCTGAAGAGCTTTGATAACCTCTGGCCGATTGTATTTCAAATTTGCGGAACTGGCCGGTAGAGTCCGAAGCATACAATTGACAACCGATGCCAAAACGGTTCATTGATTGATCTCCTTTGCATTGCACGTTTAAAAAGTGGTTTTGTGTATTTACGTTTTTATAAATGAGCGGAACCTCCCCCTGGTTACAAACCACCAAATCCATTCTGCCGTCACCATCCAAATCACCAGATGCAGAACCTGTGCTCAAGGTTAAATCCTCGAGTCCAACCTCAGTGGCACGATTTGTAAAACCTTGTCCACCATTGTTTTGAAAAAAGAAATTCTGGATTTTTTCATACGGCAGTTTTTTTAACAACTCGTCATGTGTTAAGCCACGTTTTTCTTGTTGTTCTACTGTGCTTTGGTAGAAAATGAAATCCAAATTTGTTACATCTCTGTAATAGCCATTGGATACGAAGATATCTGTAAATCCATCATCGTTAAAATCAGTTAAAAGTGGACTCCAACTCCAATCAGACTTGGCAACCCCATACAAATAGGAGAGGTCCGAAAAATGGCCATTCCCCAAATTCATTTGCAAGTTGTTTTTCATGTATTGGTGTTTGTAGCCATTTTTTATACCCACCATTGTATAGTCATAGTCTTTGGGGCCCATCAAACCCATATATCGCCTTGGGCTTTCAGAGAGCATATCAACGGTGATTAAATCACTAAAACCATCATTGTTTACATCGGCAACATCACTTCCCATTGAATTGGTGCTGGAGTGCTTGAATGCAGCATCAAATTGATCGGTAAATGTTCCATCTCCGTTGTTCACGTAATAACAATCCGGCACGTGGTAGTCGTTACACACATAAAGATCTGTATATCCATCGTTGTTGTAGTCTGCTGCTGCCGCGCTCAAGCAGTATCCCATTTTTACAACCCCAGCGGTTTGAGAAACGTCTGTAAATTTATTGCCATCGTTTCTAAAAAAATGTTGCTGATTGAATTCATCCATGTTCAAAGTAGGGGTGAATTTGGTGTTGATGTTTGAGAAAAATTGATCTGCGTGATTACCCAAATAAAAATCTAAATCCCCATCCTTGTCGTAATCAAAGAAAGTGGCACAAGTGGCGTTTCCACCATCATCCACGCCCCATTCTTTGGCAGATTCCTTGAAGGTGCCATTTTTTTGGTTGATGAACAACAAATTGCGTTTTGACTGCTTCAACTGTTTTGGTCCGGATGAACAAGCATAGATATCTAGCCATCCATCATTGTTTACATCAACCATACTCACCCCGCTTATCCATTGCTTCGTTCCGGTTCCGCTGGCTTCTGTGATGTCCTTGAATTTGAAATCGCCTTCGTTCAAATAGAGTCGAGACGACTTTTCATTGCCTGAGAAATACAAATCATTCTTACCATCGTTGTTGATATCGCCGATGGCAACGCCACTGCCGTTGTATAAGTAGTGATAAGTAAATTGGTTCAAGCTATCATTCTCTGGAACGGTATTCACAAAATCAATCCCTGTGGTTGAGGGATCCATTTTTTCGAATAGCTTTTCTACATTTTCATTGTCGCCTCCGCCACAAGAAACCATTACTGCACCAATTGCAATGGCAGAAAAACAAAGTTGTGCGAACTTTTTTGTTTGCATAAATATAATCCTTACAATAATACGGAATTCTATAATTACTTCCTTACCTGATCTACCCGCAAAAAGGTAAACAAAAACAAGGTAAAGGCCCATAAACTACTACCTCCGGCTGAGATAAATGGGAGAGGGATACCAATGGTTGGAACCAATCCCATGGTCATGCCAATATTGATCGACATATGGAAAAATAACACTGAGGCCAATGAATAGCCCAATACGCGTCCGAAAGTTGTTGACTGTCGTTCCGCCAAAATAACCAATCGAAAGAGCAGCCCACAGAATATCAATAGAAAAAGCGAACTTCCTACAAAACCCCATTCTTCGCCAATGGCATCGAAAATAAAATCCGTATGTTGTTCCGGCACAAAACCCATCTTGGTTTGAGTACCCTTGAGATAACCTCGGCCCCACATTTCCCCCGCACCAATGGCTATTTTAGATTGTTTCAAGTTAAAGCCTAGTCCGCGATCATCTTCCTTCAATCCCAAAACCAATTCAATGCGATCTCTCTGATATTGTTGTAAAATGTTTAAGTAAAATTTACCTACAATCGTGTAGAAAGCGGAGGAAAGTACGGCGATGGTTGTTACTAAAATCGAAATGCCTCGATCTTTTCGAACAAAAAACACAATGATTGATCCCAATCCGAGCAAAAATCCATACCCATAAAAACTAGAAATCCCTGTGGCTTCACTGATAATTCTAAAAATGGCCAAAATACCCAACCATACAGCACTGAGCAAGATGTAGCCAGGAAGGCCTTCTCTGTATAGGACCAAGAAAAACGACAGAAAAACCAGGGCACTTCCCGTATCGTTTTGAATCAAAATGATCGCCATGGGAAGCAAAAAAATACCCAATGATGTGGCAATGTTTTTTGTCCCTTGGAACCGTATTCCGTAAGTGCCCAAGAATTTTGCCAATGCCATTGCTGTGGCAACTTTTGCAAATTCACTCGGCTGTATACCAAAACCACCAAATCCAAACCATGATTTCGCGCCGGAAATTTCTCGACCCAAGAACAATACCGCAATGTTCAATCCAACAGCAATCGCATAAAAACCATAAGCGAAGTAATCAATGACCACAACATTGGAGAATACAATGGTAAAGATAATCATGATGGCGCCGAAAACAAAAACTAGCTGTTTAATAGCTATGTCGGACAAGGAATAAAATGCTTGATTCACATCAGAGGTTGCGCTGGCAATACTTATGAATCCAATGAAAATCAAAACCACGTAGAGAAAAACAGACAATCCGTCTATCTTCTCTTGGTTATTGCTGGTCATTGGGCTGTATCTCATTATTGAATCACACTGGTTTTGATGCGTTCTTCCATGGCTGGTTTTGATGATTCAGCCGTGCCGTTGATGTACTTTTCAATCATTAAATTGGCGATGGGTGCAGCCCAAGTTGCTCCAAACCCTCCATTTTCAACCAATACTGCGATGGCTATTTTGGGGTTGTCTTTAGGTGCAAAAGCGATGTAAATGGAGTGGTCTTTTCCGTGAGGGTTTTGAGCCGTTCCTGTTTTTGCGCAAATTTCAATGCCCTCAATGCCAGTTCCATTTGCGGTTCCTCCGGGTTTGGTAACATCAGACATCCCATCAATCACATACTGAAAATATCTCGGATCAACGGTGGTGAAGTGCTTGATTTTGAATTTTCTGTCCCATGCGGTATCGCTGTAGCCTTCAATTCGTTTGATCAAATGTGGTGAATAATACCACCCGCGATTGGCAAGAATGGCAGCAGTATTACACATCTGCAAAGGGGTGAGCAAAATTTCGCCCTGTCCGATACTCAAAGAGATGATCGTGCTACTTTTCCAACGATCGCCATGCCTGCGGTCTAATTGCCCAACAGACGGAATATTCCCCTTAGATTCTCCCAATAAATCGATGTTCAAAGGACTTCCCAAGCCAAACGACCTCAAATGCCTTTCTAGTGCCGCATAACCCACTTTCACATCGTTATATTTGGGGTTGTCAATAATATCTCTGAAAACCTGACAGTAATAACTATTACAAGATATTCTCACAGAACCCCTTAAATCCAAAGGACCACCATGTGGGTGACATCCAACGCGAATACTTCCTAATCGATATCCGCCATTGCAACCATGCGTGGTTTCTGGGGTTAAAACACCTTCTTGCATGGCAATGAGTGCCATGACCGTTTTAAATGTTGATCCAGGTGGGTAAACACCTTTTACAGCTCTATTGTAAAGCGGTTTTTGTGGATCTCGCAACAGTGTTTTGAAGGTTTTGGCTCGATCTCTGCCCACCATGGTATTGGGGTCGTAATCGGGGTTATTGATAAATGCCAGAACTTCTCCAGATTTTGGTTCAATGGCAACGATACTGCCTTTTTTACCGTTCAACAAAAGCCTGCCATATTCTTGTAATTCAAAATCCAGACTGCTAATCACATCTGGTCCGGCAGTGGCGGGATAATTGAATTGAGTGTCCTTAACAACACCTCTTTCAGTATAAGTTCTGTCTTGCCAAACCGTTTTAACACCTTTTATTCCCCTGATCTGTTTTTCATAATAACGTTCTAGACCAGTGATGCCCACCAAATCTCCAGGCTGGTAATAATCATCCGATTCTATCAATTCTTCATCCGCCTCACCCAAATAACCCAGAGCATGCGACAATGTATTGGTAGCAAACTGTCGGTCAGTTCTTGATTCTATGAAAAATCCATCCAATCGATAAATGTTCTCTCTCAATAGGGTGAATTGTTTGTTCGATAAGTTGGAATAAAACAGCGCTGAATTATTGAATGAGTTGTTTTTCTGTCTTTTCTTGGCTCGAACGCGGGCATCGGCAATCAATGCACGTACCGCTGGCATGTCCAATTCCAAAATGGAACAGAGTAGGCCGGTGTCTAGTTTCTTGATTTCAAAGGGGAATACCGATAAATCATACATCTGCGTACTGTATACCATCAATTTCCCTTTTCTATCAAAAACATTGCTTCTAGATGGGTACAATGTGATCTTATTCAGGGCATTGTTGATCGCCATGTTCTTGTATGGAACCTCGCCCAATTGCAAACTGGCCAATCGAATGGTGTAAATGGCAAAAACGAAAATGATTAAACCAAAATATACAAACTGTTTGGATCTGTTTTTATCCATGGGTTATCGTTTTCCTGTTAACAAACGGAACATTTGAATAAAAAACACCGTAGCCACTGAACTGGTGAAACTAATCCAAAGGATGGTGAAGAAAGCCGACCATCTAAAATAGTCAAAGGTAAAAAAGACCAAATGGTGCAAAAAGACGATTGAAAATACGTAAATGTAATACCATTGCCACCCTTTGTAATCTTCGTGCATGCTCAACAATCCTTGCAACTGCATGCTGTTTTCGTCCAAAAAGTATCGGTCAATGTGGTATTTGATGTAAACAATGCTCACACAGGCTGCGGTATGCATGCCCATACTTCCGCCAAATGCGTCTATGACCAAGCCAAAGAAAAATCCACCGATCAACATGCCAAATTTGTTCGCTGAAATAGGGATATTCAGGAATAACAATAAATAAGGCATGGGTTTGATCCACCAAGCAATGTTCACCTCCTGAAAGATGAATGTTTGCACCAAGGCCAACAAAATGCCAGAAACAATATATCTAAGGATTTCTATCACTGTTGCTTTCTGAATTATCGGTGGGAGTGATTTGATTCAATACATCCAACTCCTTTTGGTGAATGTTTCGAACCACGGAAACAACATCGAGTTGACTGAAGTCGGTAGCCAATTTTACTTTGATTTTGTGAAAATTGGATTTCAGGTTTGAGCTGGCCGATTCGATGCTACCAATAGGTATGCCCGCTGGGAAAAGCAAAGAATAATTGGAAGTATACAATTTCATCCCCGCCTTTACTTTCACAAATCGATTCACTTCTTCTAAATCTGCGTGAAACGGATCTTCTCCATTCCATGAAACAACACCTTGGCTCGTTTTTAAATCATAAAAATAAGGAGTAATTTCAAATTTTGAATTCAGCACAGACATAACCAAAGAGTAGTGCTCGGCTGATTCAACCACAACGCCTACGATGCCCATCGGACAAACTACTGACATATGTCGTTTGATTCCATCTTTGAAACCTCTATCCAATACGATGAAATTGTTTTGATCATTCACGCTGTTTCGAATTACTCGCGCATGGATGTATTCGTATTTAACAAAATTCCCTGTATTGGTGTCCCTGTAGGAACTGTCTCGCTTGGGAGAGTTGTAAGTCAAATTCCAATTCAACTGCTGCTTCAATAAAGTATTCTCCGCAATCAGTTGTTGATTTACATTCCTTAGGTTGAAATATTCTTTGATATCGGCTTTTGATTTATCAAGTTGTCTGTGCACACCCAAGGCTTGACCGAAGAAAATACTGTGTTGATAAAAGTGGTAACGAAAAATCTGCGTCACCGCGCTGAGCAGCAATAGCGCAAATAGGAGGGGATGTGCTTGATTCCGTATCCAACGGAATATGACCATCATGGTTTAAAGGGATTAAGCCGTCATTAAGAATTTGAAACGACCAATGTTCTTCAAAGCCGTACCAGTACCTCTCACAACAGCGCGCAAGGGATCTTCGGCAATGTGAACTCGCAATTTGGTTTTTGCCGCAATTCGCTTATCCAATCCACGCAACAATGCGCCACCACCGGTTAGCCAGATTCCATTCGACAGAATATCGGCACTCAACTCTGGTGGAGATTGCTCCAAAGCCCTTAATACAGCTTCTTCAACTTTCATGATGCTTTTGTCCAAGGCACGCGCGATTTCACTGTAACTGACAATGATTTGCTTCGGAATCCCGGTCATCAAGTCCCTTCCGAAAACAGCGTAATCTTCGGGAGGTGTATCCAATTCTTGCAATGCAGAACCGATATGGATTTTAATTTTCTCTGCAGTTCTTTCACCAATCAACAAATTGTGCTCTCGGCGCATGTACTCCAAAATATCCAAGTTGAATTCATCACCTGCAACACGAATGCTCTCATCACACACAATACCACCCAAGGCAATAATTGCGATTTCAGTGGTTCCACCTCCAATATCAACGATCATGTTGCCCTGGGGTTGAGTAACATCAATGCCAATACCCACGGCAGCAGCCATCGGTTCGTGAATGAGATAGACTTCTTTCGCGCCACTTCGCTCTGCTGAATCTTTTACGGCACGTTTTTCGACTTCAGTAATACCACTGGGAATACAAATAACCATTTTCAACTGTGGAGAAATCCAACGTTGCTTTTGATTCATCATTTTGATCATTCCGCGAATCATGTGCTCAGCCGCTTGGAAATCTGCAATTACTCCGTCTTTCAATGGACGAATCGTTTTGATTCCTTCATTTTCTTTACCAAACATTTGCATTGCATCTTTACCGATCGCAATCACGTTTCCGGTATTTCGCTCAATGGCGATAATACTCGGTTCGTCAACCACCACCTTGTCTTTGTGGATAATCAAAGTATTGGCAGTGCCTAAGTCAATAGCAAGCTCTTGGGTAAGAAAACTGAAAAAACTCATGGGTTATAAAGTGTTCTGCAAAATAAACACAAATCCCCACATTTAGCATAGCATTTTTCAGTAATTTCTTAAAAATTCCAAGTCATACATACATGTTGGATTGGTACAAGGATTTTACCTTCCTTCAGCCCCCAAGCCATTTCATAGCGAATTGGCATTTTAAACACCAGAAATGAAACACCCAAACCACTTCCTGCGATCCAAGGATTTCTTTTGGCAGTTACTCGAATCACAGAGTTGGGCGATGTAATTATAACTGTATTAAAGGGGTTGTTGGAATTGGCCGGCGACGCACCAATGAAGCATGTACCCAAATCTAAAAATATGTAAAGTTTGAGGGATTCACTCAAGGATGATTTACTCACCTTCCAGTTATATAGTGATTGCGGAATGAAATGGAATTCTGCATTGAATACCGCGCTTGATGACCCCAGTCTTTCACCATTTAAAAAACCCCTCACATTTCCCGCAAATTTGCGATAAACGTAATTTTCGTGATTCTCAACTTGATTCTTTAAATCCAAATTCCATTGGTCTTTGATCATCCAACCCTGTGAACCTCCAATCCAATATTGCGTTTTGATTTCACCAATGCTGTGGGTTAAATGGACATTTGCCTTTATCGTCGTTCCTCTGCCAAGGGGGAGCTCAAATTTTGTTTTCCATTCTATATCCATACCGTTTCCAAAACCACCTTGGAACTGTTTATATCGGGCTAAAGAAACTACACCTGCGGATTGCAGGGCATACCTCAATTTGGGTTGAGAGTGATTGCCATTTTTCGACCATAAAGTAGAAAAGAAAATACCGTGGTAACCCGCAATTTTGTCTGGTGAAATGCTGGAAAAAGGCCGGCTGATTTTATTTGCAATCCTGTCGTTTTGAAACATGAACCCACCGCCGAAATCCCATTGTCGACCGTAACGCTTGTTCAATCCCAATGTGAAAAGATTGGCACTGTTTTGTTTCAGGGTAAATTCGTTTTGATTGAATGTTCTGTTTCTATGTAGGAATTCTTGCCAAATTCTAATGCCACCAATTTCAATATCTTGATAAAACCGCACTGAAATTCGATTCATGGGTAAATTACTCAGCAATCCTATTTTGATTTGATGCTGATTCTGTTCGTTTTTTAAGTAAAAACGCAGCTCTGGTGACAACGGATGATTGTAAATTTGATTTGGTAAAACATTCGCTAAATATGGAAATTGCAAGGGATCTTCGTTGCTCAAATAAAGACCACCCATGGTTAAATTATACGGCGAAAATTTAGAAACTTTCGAGTAACCATCTGTCATGTAATTCAGATAATTGGGATTGTTTTTTTTTCGAATTAAATTCTTTTTTGGATAATTGGATATGTACTCCCAAGCAATGTTTTCATTTAAAATTGAACTGGAATCTTTCTTTAAATCTGTGTCCATTTCATGAATATTGCCATTGTCAATGTTATTTCCCTGAATCAGTTCTTTTAAATCGGA
>JAIYBO010000249.1 GCA_027488495.1 Bacteroidota bacterium
ATCAATCAAAATCAACTTAAACTTCTCGCCACCCATCGTCACTGTTTTTTCATCGGCACTCAAATCCCAAACACCAATAGTACTATCCGGATCCGCTGGACTGCATTTCAACAAATTCTCTTTGATCACATAAGTTTTCTGTCCATTGGCAGACGCGAATTTGTAATAGTCATCTTTCTCACAGTCCTGCATCATTTGCATGTAATCCGTCAATTTAATTCCACCACCCAAATCCAACGCTGGTTCAATGGGCATAGAAGCCATTTCCCAAGCGTGAGCACAAATCTTTTCAGTTGTTGTTGGCAATACAGGCGTAGGCTGTTCATCTTCACAACCACCCAAGGCCAACATTGAAATACCCACAACAATTATCGCTGCATAAGTATTCATTTTGAAAGTCATCTTTTTCATATTAAGCACAAAGTAATGGCATCGACTGCACATATTCAATTTTTTTCAACATTCCACAATAAATTTGCCGCAGAATGCATCCCCTTCAAATCCTGATGGCCAAATGGTCCTCTCCCCTTTTCCAAGGACACAATTACAAATGCAACTTGTGTGGATTTGAATCCAAAAAACTTAGATCACGAGGCCATGACCACCCCGTGATCAAAATCAAACAAATCCTCTCAGCGGGCAAACGCAGATCCGATTGTCCTCGTTGCTTATCATCGGACCGCGACCGACGCCTCTGGCTATTCCTTGAAAATAACATTACTCCCCAATCTCAAATATTGCATGTCGCACCCGAATATCCAGTGGCATTAAAAATGCGAAAGTTATCGGAGTCCATGGGATTTCAATACCACTGCATCGACAAGCGTACACCGGGCTATTACTACCCCAAATGGGTGCTTAACGGTGATATTACGTCATTGAATTTTCCAGACGGGATGTTTGACTGGGTTATAGCCAATCATGTATTGGAGCACGTGCCTGACTTAAAAAACGCCCTCATAGAAGTAAAAAGGGTACTAAAACCCAGCGGCAAAGCGATTTTCATGGTACCCATATCTCAATCGCACCCAACCCAAGAAGGCTGTGAGTTGGTCAATGGAGAGTGGACTTGCCAATTAACGAAAAAAGAGAAAATCGAAAAATTTGGGCAGCACGATCACCTCAGACTTTTTGGAACCGACATGGATCAACTGTTTAAAACAATGGGATTTGATCTGATTTTCGAACAGTACGAAAGCCTAACTATAGATAAAAACCAACATCAACCATTGGCCCTATTCCCCAATGAAAGGATCCCTATAGCCACACCGCAGAAATAACCCAACGCGGACAATATCAACGCGATATCTCGGTATTTGTAGATTATTTCATTCATTTCATCGTATATTAGCGACCGAAAACTGAATTCGGATGAATAAAAATTTACTCAATCGCTTAGTCATTGTACTTCTTCCTCTGTTGTTTCAAAGCATCTCATTACAGGCCCAAAACGTGGGTATCAATGAAACTGGCGCAAACCCAGATGCTTCTGCAATGTTAGACATCAATACGAGCAACAAAGGTTTGTTGATACCACGCTTATCAAAAGCCCAGAAATCCCTCATTGCCTCACCCGCAAACGGACTTCTGGTATACCAAACAGATGATACCGTTGGATTTTGGTATTACGAACAAACCAAATGGGTACCTGTCATGCGCTCCATCACCGCGGGCAAAGGACTCACGGGCGGATTCATCCAAGGAAAAGGAACCATCGACATTAAACCTACGGGTGTTGTAGCAAGAAAATACGGTGCAATGGATTCGATACCAGTAGTAACTGTAAATGCGGAAGGACAAATCACAGCGGCTACCACCATTGCCACAAACTTCTTGAATAAAACCGATACACTTTGGAGTTGGAGGATATTGGGCAACTCGGGCACCGACGAAACCAAACATTTTATCGGAACAAAAGACAACAAACCACTCCGTTTTAGAACCAATAACATTTTTTCGGGCGAATTAAACCCCGTAAATGACAACATTTCATTCGGAGATCAGGCCAACGTCACCAGCAACGGTTCACAAAATATCGCCATCGGCACAAAGGCCATGTTTCAGGCCACCGGGAACAAAAATGATCTGATTGCCATCGGCACAGACGCACTCAATTCTAATGGAATTTCAGCACCTGGAAGTACGCAAGGGATCGAGAACATTGCCATCGGACCAAAAGCCATGACCAGCAATAGAACGGGCAGTTACAACGTGGGATTGGGGCAGCGTGTTATGGAAACGGGCACATTCAACTACGGCAACATTGCCATTGGTTTTGAAGCCTTAAGACGATCAAACAACAGTTATTATAACATTGCGATAGGGATGTATGCCCTGAACTCAAATAGCTCGGGCAATTACAACAGTGCAATCGGTTATGGATCTATGTTGTACAACACAACAGGATACTACAACACCGCCAATGGTTTTTATTCATTGCTTTACAATACCACCGGCGTGGGTAACACCGCCATGGGTATGTACGCAGTTACCGTGAATACAACGGGCAACTACAACACAGGAATCGGTTATCAATCGCTTTACACCAGCTATGCCTCACTAAACAACACCGCCATTGGTGCATTTGCTGCCTTAAATACCACCACAAAAGGCAACAACAACACCGCCATTGGGTTTGAAGCGCTCAATAAAAACACCACTGGATACAGCAACGTGGCCATTGGTACAGACGCTTTATTCAGCAACACCGTGAGAGGCAACTTAGTGGCTGTAGGTGATTCCGCCCTATTCAACAACGGGGTTGGAGCGGCTGCTGGTCAAGCGTCATACAACACCGCGATCGGAAGCAAGGCATTAATGGCCAACAACTTGGGCAGCAACAACTCAGCGCTCGGATTTTTGGCGCTCCAATCCAATTCAAATGGAAATAGTAATACTGCAGTGGGATCCTTTGCGATGAACCAAATCACCTCGGGGAATCGCAATACAGCGGCCGGACACAATGCACTGTCTGTAGCAAACACCAGCAATGACAATACCGCCATTGGTTTTGCCTCTTTGTCGAAAAATACAACCGGAAACAACAACACCGCTACTGGTTCTTCTACTTTGGCCGCAAACACCACAGGAAGCAAGAACGCCGCCAATGGGTTTGAGGCATTAACAGCAAACACCACGGGTGCCGACAATACCGCCATGGGTAATGGTTCTTTGAAAGGCAACACAACCGCCAGCTTCAATACTGCAATAGGCAGTGAGTCATTAACTGCCAATACCACGGGCGCAAACAACACCGCCATGGGTTATCAATCTTTGGCCGCCAATACCAATGCGGCCAACAATACCGCAATGGGTTACAGAGCATTGCCTGCCAACACCACCGGCACGAACAATACCTCTGTTGGTACAACTTCTTCAACGTCCGGTACTTCTGGCTCCGCAAATACAGTAGTGGGAACTTTGGCATTAAATGCAAATACAACGGGTGGAAACAACGTGG
>JAIYBO010000093.1 GCA_027488495.1 Bacteroidota bacterium
GAAATTGGCGATATGAGCATGGCCGCTCAAGCGAAAGTACTTCGCGCCATACAGGAAGGTAAAATTACCCGTGTGGGTGGCGACAAAGAAATCAAAGTAGATGTGCGCATTGTGGCAGCCACCAACAAAAACTTGCTCGAAGAAATCGAAAAGGGCAATTTCCGCATGGATCTGTATCACCGACTGAGCGTGATCCTCATCCACGTACCAACACTCAACGAGCGCACCGAAGACATCCCATTGATCGCCAATAACTTCTTGGCCGACATTTGCAATGACAACAGCATTCCTTTAAAATCCTTCACTCCGGATGGTTATCAAGCCCTGCAAGATGTGAATTGGACAGGCAATATCCGAGAACTGCGGAACGTGGTTGAACGTTTGGTGATTCTTTGTGGCGATAAAATTTCTGGCGAAGACGTTTACATGTTCTCCAACCCTGCCCAACGCGGAGCAGATCCATTTGGTGTGGTAGACGAATACAAAACGTTGCAAGATTTCCGCGACTGGGCCGAAAAGGTTTTCATCGAACGAAAATTGGTTCAAAATGGATGGAATGTGGCGAAAACCGCACAGGAAATCGATATTCAGCGAAGTCACTTGTACAACAAAATTGAAAAGTACAACCTGAAGCGTCGTTAAATCATGGGTGCACAGATTGGCATCGATTTAAACCATGCAGCAGAACTGCTTTCGGGCGGTAAACTCGTTGCGATACCCACAGAAACCGTCTATGGACTGGCCGCCAATGGTCTCGACTCAACGGCGGTTGCTGGCATCTTTGCTGCAAAAAATCGACCTACGTTTGATCCGCTGATTTTACATGTGGGTAGTATCGAACAAGCCAAAACCTTGTGCTCTCAGTGGCCCGCAGCGGCCGAAATACTTGCGAATGCCTTTTGGCCAGGTCCGCTCACCTTGGTTTTGCCCAAAGCCCCGCAAGTACCCGATTTGGTCACGTCAGACAATCCCACGGTGGCCATTCGCATGCCCAACAACCCTTTGAGTTTGTCGTTGATTCGCAGCCTCCCCTTCCCCTTGGCTGCGCCCAGTGCCAATCCATTTGGCTATGTGAGTCCAACCTGCGCCCAGCACGTGGCCGATCAACTGGGTGATCGCATCGATTATATTTTGGATGGCGGCGGCTGTGACATTGGCATCGAAAGCACCATCGTTTCTGTAAGTAATGAGAACCAAGTCACCGTTTTGCGTTTGGGTGGTCTGGATTTAGAGGCCTTGAGCAAGGTGCTTGGATATCCTGTGAAAGAATCGCTCAACATGCACAGCAATCCTCAGGCGCCTGGACAGTTGGATCAGCATTATTCGCCCAATTCTGCCATGTTGCACATGGGTGATTTTTCGATCGATGCAATTCTCAAAGACCTTCAAACGCGCGGGCACGATGGCCTCGGATTTTTGTGGTTTTCACCGCAGCAAGCCCAAAATTTTATCGAACAGTTTGATGGTCAAACCCAACAGGCGCTTACAGATTCTCCGTTGAAACATTATTACCTATCCAACAATCACAGCGATCGTGAGGCCGCGATGAACTTGTTTGGTACTTTGAGGCAGTTCGACAAAGACGGATGCAAACGTATTTACTTTTCGTGGGCTCCAGATGGCGGTTTGGGTAGGGCCATCAACGACCGATTGAAGCGGGCATCGAGCAAAGTGGTTCATTAAAATTTCAGGACCCCAAGGGTCATCAAATTTCTTCCAAAAAAGACAGCGTATTATCGAGAGCCACCCAAAGTTCTTTGGTAAAATCTTCCATGCCATTGCAGGGGTGCGACATGCCATAGGTGTGATCGGCTTTGGGGACCGTCATTCGGAGGCTATGCAAACACGCCTCGTACAAGGGTTCTGAAAGCGTTGCTGGCACTACGGTGTCTGACTCACCGTGAACGATAAGCAATGGCCTTCCGATACTTCTAGCGGCCTCAAGCACATCAAACTCTTCTTCATGGGCCAATAAGTTCTCCCAGATGCTGTAATCCAGAGGCATTTGTTGTTGGGTTCGTGCATTGGGTGTAAAAACCGTGCGTTTTTCTTTCCACGCAGATTTATTGTACGATTCGAACAAGTACTGATACGAGGGGATGGGACTCCAAGCGATCACTTTTTCTACATAATCTTGGCAGCGAGCGGCAAACACAATCACATTGGCACCACCGCGGGAATGACCCAACCAAGAAATGCGTTCCACGTTGAGGTCGAGGTCCTTACCGTTCTCACGTATCCATTTTCCGAGCGATTCCAGATCATTTTGTTCTTTGCTTACCGTATTGATGGCAAACAAATCCAGTGCATCAAATGTATCGCCATCTCCCACCACACCATTGTGAGAGTGGTTAAAAGTAATTACCGCGTATTCACCCGTTGCGAAATACTCATGAATAAAAGGCACATGTCCCCACTGCTTGAAACCTTTGAAACCATGACAATACACCAAGACCGGATGCGGGCCTGGGGTTGGGGGCAAAAACAAATCGACGGCCATTTGGCCGTCGATTGTTTTGATCTGAAAATGTTTATTGTTTTTCACAATTTGGTGCCCAGGACCGGAGTCGAACCGGTACGGGGGTGAACCCACAGGTGTTTGAGACCAGCGCGTCTACCAATTCCGCCACCTGGGCATGTATTCTTTTCAGAACGGGATGCAAAATTACCATTTTATCTGACAATTTCAAACATTAAGGCAATATTATTTGATATTATTTTTCGGCCATTCCACAACTTCCATAGAATGAATCTTTTGCGGTTCTATTTCAAATCGCAAAGCGGTGCGAACTTTATGAAATCCATGCAAACCGCAGGCCCCTGGATTCAAAAACAACAAATTATTGAACTTGGGATCTCTTTGTACTTGCAACATATGAGAATGACCACAAACATAGATATCGGGTTGTGTTTTCATCAAAATGTCTTTTACTGTGGCAGGGTATCTACCTGGTTTCCCACCGATGTGTGTCATAAATATCCGAAATCCTTCCCGATCAAACAACTGCAATTCAGGGTATTCTACTTTCACGTCCATCCCATCGATATTGCCATACACCCCAACAATGGGCTTTCCCAAAGCGGTAATGGCTTCATGCATCTTGGTGTTGAGCCAATCACCGGCGTGCCAAATTTCATCGGCCCATGCGGCGTGATGGAGAATCCCATCGTCTACCCAACCGTGATTGTCTGATATTACCAAAATCTTCATTTTTCTTATCGATTTTTCAATAGACCCAGTACAACAAAGAAGACATCACACAATTGAACACAAACATGCCAACAGCGATGTGAAAGGGCTTCACAAACAACGACAACAAGCTCAGGGCTAACACAATCAAAACAAACACCTTTGTGGTCAACGTCCACTGCACCAAATCAGGATATCGCACATCGCCGATCGCCAAAACTTCTTTGGAACCCATATCTTTCCATCGCGGCCATTTGTAATGCGTGAATCCCACGATTTTACGTCGCCAAGGACTTAAAAACAACCTCATTGAATCGCCGTCTTCCAAATCGTAATAGGTTTGTAAATCCACGGCTATTTTCATCGGCAAGGGCATTTCAGCGTTTGTCCTACCCTCTTGAGCCTTCGACATCAGCTTATTAGCTTCCCATACATCTTTGGCTTGAGCCATCCTCGCTTCCAAGGGCGCGTATAACAACAACGTATCCATTTCACCTGAATTTCTTAGGTGGTATGGCACATGACTTCGAAAGGGCAAACAATGCAGATAGTTTTCTCGAAAATGCACAGCACCGAATTTGCTCACCGAGCGATATCCTGATTCATTTTCATGGGCCAAGACATATTGAAATTCGGCCTTGGGCTCCAAGCACAAATCCAAAAAACAAAACAACCCCCTTCCGGCAAAGAAAAGACTCATGAGTTTGGCGAAAAGTAGAATTTTGCGTTCCAATTCACCAAAGTTAATGGGATTCAGTAAAATAGATTGAGTAAAGTTGACTCAATAAAGTTGACTCGGTTCTCGGGGCGATTAAATCTCACGATTTACATCCCACTGCTCCAGGTAATCAGCCACTCTGCGCACGAACATTCCACCCAATGCACCATCCACTACGCGGTGGTCATAACTGTGAGAAAGGTACATCATATGTCGAATGGCTATCACATCCCCATATTCGGTTTCCAATACGGCAGGTTTCTTGCGAATGGCACCCACGGCCATGATGGCCACTTGGGGTTGGTTGATCACGGGTGTTCCAAGCACGTTACCAAAGCTACCCACGTTGGTAAGTGTGTAAGTTCCGCCTTGAATTTCATCTGGGGTCAATTTCCCGATGCGGGCGCGATTGGCCAATTCATTCACGGCCCTGGTTAAGCCCAAAAGGTTCATGGTATCCGCGTTCTTAATCACAGGAACGATGAGGTTGCCATTTTGCTGAGCTACGGCCATTCCAACGTTGATGTTTTTGCGTTTGATGATACTGCTACCGTCTACGCTTACGTTGATCATAGGGAAATCCTTGATGGCTTTTGCTACGGCTTCAATGAAAATGGGGGTAAAAGTGATATTCTCACCCTCGCGCTTTTTGAAAGAATCTTTCACGCGATTTCTCCAGTTCACCAAATTGGTTACGTCGGCCTCTACAAAACTTGTTACGTGTGGCGATGTATGTTTACTCATGACCATGTGATCGGCGATGAGTTTGCGTACGCGATCCATTTCGATGATTTCATCTCCAGGATTGAGCGATACGGATGATTTTACTTCTACTTTGGCTGGCGCTGAGGCAGCGGGTGCTGGTGCAGAAACAGCGGCTGGGGCTGCTGCTACTGAGGCTGTAGGGGCCGCCACTGCTGCGGGTTGATTGCCACGGTTTGATACGTAGGCCAAAATATCCGCTTTTGTTACTCGTCCTTCTTTACCTGTACCAGGCATGGCTTCCAATTCAGTCATACTCACACCTTCGGCGCGCGCGATGTTCAATACCAATGGAGAATAAAAACGGGTTCCATCGGCATTAGATACTGGCTCGGCAGCGGGTTGAGCGGCTTGAGCGGCTTGAATTTGATTTTCGATGGCAGAAACTGCGGCTTCTACAGTTACTGGGGTTTCGGCCTCAGGAGCTGGAGCAGCTGCGGGCGCCGGAGCGGCAGCGGAGGCGCCAGATGCCGTATCAATCATCGCTACGGGCTCTCCTACTTTCACAACATCACCGTCTTTATACAAGTGCTTTACCAAAATCCCTGCTTCGGTGCTCGGAATCTCACTATCTACCTTGTCAGTGGCAATTTCAACAATGGGCTCGTCCTTTTCAACACGTTCACCTTCGTTCTTTAACCAACGGATGATGGTAGCCTCTGCGATGCTTTCGCCCATTTTGGGCATTACGATGGGTTTTTCTGCCATAAGAATTGAAGTGCAAAAATCGGCTTTTTTCAATTCACCGCCAAACATAAGCGCCGAAAGATGCCAAAACTACCTCCATTTGACCATTATTCTTGTGAAATTCCACTCAAACACACACTCTTTGTAAGATCCTAATCTTTGATCTCATCAGACATACCTGCCAATTTCATCAATACCGTAACCTCCTGCTGTTTTTCATGATCTTTGATTTCTCCGTACGAAAAATGTAAGTTTCGCAACATCCGCTTGATGATGTCTTTCACGCCACAGGGATCGTAAAATTGTTTCTGAGGCGTAACATTCAC
This sequence comes from Bacteroidota bacterium, assembly GCA_027488495.1. GTDB lineage: Bacteria > Bacteroidota > Bacteroidia > NS11-12g > UBA955 > UBA955. The sequence continues at coordinate 5,684 of JAIYBO010000093.1, forward strand.
CACCTTCAAAAAGGCATCCACGTTTTCTTTGGTAAAAATCTGTCCTTTGCTGTATGGATTGATGTAAAACATCGTTTTTTCAATCTCATTATTTCCCAACAATTTCATATTTCTGCTGCCTTCATAGCCCTCTTTCAACTTGCAAAATCCCACCACAAAATGTTGAGGCAAATTCACACCAAATACTGGCAAACCCAAGCTTTGTGCGATGGCAATGTACACAGCCGACAAACTAATTGGATTTCCTGATTTCCTTTCTAAAACCCTATTGATGAATGAGTTATCGGTAAAATGATACTGATTGCTATCGCCGTGAAATCCTTGTTGCTCAAAAAACACATGATTCAAAATCTGAATCTTGTCTACGTCATTCTCTACATTTCCCATCATCAGCCACGCATCCAGTTTAATGTCGTTCAGAATCCTACGCATCGCCTCAATCTTTAATCCAGGGTATTGAATCTGTGTCACCAAGACCCATCCCTCAACCAAATCGGGTTTTTCTTGATCAAACCATTCGTGAAACCTGCGGTGCAAGGATTGTTTTTGGATTCGTTTGATGAGCAATTCAATGTGCCTAGACACATCAGGAAATTCATTGGATAACCAGATGGCCTCCAATTCGTCTACAATGGCCTCACCCTCTTCCATGAAACGCAACTCCAAAGCCTCAACAACGGCTTCGTCTGTGTCGTCTAGCAAGCGAATCATAGCCCTCAACGTGGACGTATCCATACAATTGCTACTTTAAAACCCCTAAAAATTGATACATCTCCAATGGAAGATTGCCTGTTACTTTTTCTTCTTAAACGATGCGGCTTTGGGCTTCTTAACAAACCCTTTGCACAACTCAGCCACCTCGGCAAACGTGAGCGAATCCCATTGTTTGTCTTTGGGAATGGGTACATTGTCCTTGCCACTTTTGATGTAAGGGCCATACCTTCCGTTTAGGATTGAAATATTTGGATCTTCAGTGAACGCCTTCAAAACAGCCGCTTTGTCTCCAGACACTTTTGCTTCCACCAATGCAATGGCTTGCTCCAAGGTCACGGTTTCGGGGTCTTGGCCTTTAGGAATGCTAACGAACTGACTTTGATACTTGATATATGGGCCAAATCTGCCTTTGCTTACTTCCAAAGAAACACCATTGTAATCGCCCACTTTCAAAGGAAACTGAACCCCTTTCATGGCATCATCCAAAATGGCTTTGCATTCTTCTTCTGTCATGGCAATCAAATCAGTTCCTTTTTCCACGTTGAAATACTTATCACCGCGCTTCAAATATGGTCCGTATCTGCCGATACCTGCAATGACCGCTTCACCGTCATATACCATTACCTCTCTGGGCAATTCAAACAATTTCAAAGCCGTTTCCATGGTTACGGTTTCAATGGTTTGTCCTTGCTGCAAACTGGCATAAATCAATTTCTCCTCGTCGTCTTTCACTCCGATTTGCACAAATGGGCCAAATTTCCCCATTCTCACGCTCACCTGTCTTCCATTTACAGGATGCACGCCCAAAATACGCTCACCGGTTACGCGTTCAGCCGATTCCATGGTGGTATCAACCGCTGCGTGGAAAGGTCCGTAAAATCCAGTAAGCATGTCTTGCCAGGCTTGGTTCCCATTGGCAATTTCATCGAACTGTTTTTCTACTGAAGCGGTAAAACCATAATCCATGATGGCATCGAAGTTGGCCGACAAGAAATCGGTTACCAACATCCCCATATCGGACGGAAACAATTTGTTCTTTTCAGCGCCGTATTTCTCCACTTTCACTTCTTCGGTGATATCGTTACCCACCAAGGTGATTTCGGCAATTTTCCTTTGCTTTCCGTCGCGTGATTCGGTAGTAACATATTGTCTCTTTTGAATGGTAGTAATGGTTGGTGCATAGGTAGATGGTCTTCCAATGCCCAATTCCTCCAATTTTTTCACCAAAGACGCCTCAGAATATCTCGGGGCAGGGCGCGCATAGCGCTCCAACGCCTTGATTTGTTGAACCTCAACACCGTCGCCCACCGTTACCGCTGGCAACAAACCGTCATTTTCACCATCCTCTTCTTCGTCGTCTTTAGACTCCATGTATACTTTCAAGAAACCATCAAAACGAATGACTTCTCCCTCTGCCTGAAACTTGGATTTTTTGCCATTGTCTTCCAAAGTGATCACGGTTTTTTCCATTTCTGCTTTGGCCATTTGCGATGCGATGGCACGTTTCCAGATCAAACCATACAATTTCTTCTCACGGTTGTCGTCGCCAGCAAATTGAACCCCAAAGTTTGTGGGGCGAATGGCTTCGTGCGCCTCTTGGGCAGATTCGTTTTTGGTGGTATAGTTTCTTACCTGCGAATATTTGGGGCCATAGGATTTTTCCACCTCTTCTTTGGCCGCGGCCATGGCCTGCTTACTCAAGTTCACTGAATCTGTACGCATGTAGGTAATGTGACCATTTTCGTACAATTTCTGAGCGATTCGCATGGTTGTGGTTACGTCGTAACCCAATTTGCGCGAAGCTTCTTGCTGCAAGGTAGATGTGGTAAACGGCGGCGCAGGGTTTCTGAAAGTGGGCTTCACTTCCAAGCCAGTCACCTTGAACGACTCACCCATCAAAGATTCCAAAAATTGCTTGGCATCCGCAGCATTTGCCGGCTTTTTGGTATTTTCTGCGGTTAGAATCTTGCCTTCTATAGTTTTGAATTGACCTTGAACGCGGAAATCTGATTTGGCATCAAATTCATTGATTTCTCTTTCTCTTTCAACCACCAATTTCACTGCAACAGATTGTACTCTACCTGCGCTGAGTTTGGGCTGAACTTTTCTCCATAAAATGGGTGACAATTCAAAACCCACCAATCGATCCAACACACGGCGTGCTTGTTGAGCATCTACCAAACATTTATCGATGGTTCGGGGATTCTCAATGGCGTTTAATATGGCCGTTTTGGTAATTTCATTGAAAACAATGCGTTTGGTGTTCTCAGCTTTCAAACCCAAAACTTCAAACAAATGCCAACTAATGGCCTCTCCTTCTCGGTCTTCGTCCGATGCCAACCATACCGTTTCGGCATCCTTGGCATATTTCTTCAATTCCGCAACCAACTTTTTCTTTTCATCGGGCACCTCATACCTTGGCGCAAATCCGTTTTTGATATCGATGGCACCGTCTCCCGACGATAAATCGCGGATGTGGCCCATACTCGATTTCACAATGAAACCTTCACCGAGATACTTCTCGATGGTTTTCGCTTTCGCGGGTGACTCTACAATGACTAGGTTCTTGATTGACATGAATTATTTTCCGAAAATGACTGGTTTTTGGATCCGACCGCTTTTTGTACTCAGACTCACGATGTAAAGTCCGGTGCTTGGCAATGTCAAATCCGACATATAAATGGTATTGTTTGTTTCTGAGAGTTCGCCTTCAAAGATGCTTGCAACTTTGCGTCCTTGCAAATCCAACAATTCAACAACTACACTTTCATTTGGTTTTGAATTGCGAATCACAATTTTTGAATTGCGCTCAATTGGGTTGGGACTCACCTCAAGGATACTCATGTCTTCACCGATGGTGTTGACCCCCGCGGTATATTGACCCAAGTTGATGTTATCGATGTAAATAGGGTTACCGCCTTCACTGGCGAAATCAATCCTAAATGTCAAGTTTGTATTCAATCCCAATCCAATGGATGACAAGCTCGTTAATCCCATCACTTTCCATTGAGACGTTTTGGTTGGTTTAAAGTTGCTGGTATACACTTGACCTGTATGCCCCAATGCTGCACCCGAGCGCTCCATCACCTGTTTGAAAGTGGCACCACAATCGGTGGAAACGAACAACCGCAAATAGTCGGTAACATCGGCACTTGGCTGTGCATAGGAAGCCATGAATGTAAATTTCGGCGTGATGGCACCCATGTTGGAAATATCAATGCTGGGTAAAGTGATACTGTATGTATTTCCAATACCAGCGCCGGTGGTTACGGGTGCTTTATAGCAATTGCTTCCCAAATAACTGGTGGTCGATTCCAAAACAAACCGAGAATTTGTAGGAGAAGAATGAACGAATTTATCATCCGTAGTGAATGTGGTTGGATCACCTTTTTCAAATGTTTGTTCGAAATTGGCTTTGGTATTGGCCACTGCTTTCAGCACAGTGATGTAGTTGGTTTTCGTGGTAGAATTGCTGCCCTTTGCATTTTGTACCGTCAGTGAGACACTGTATACACCTGGCGTTTGATACGTAATGGTGGGGTTTTGAACCGATGCGCTGGGTTGGCTAGATCCCGTAAAAGTCCAAGACCATGCGGTTGGTGTGGATTTACAAGTTAAATCATAAAATTTCACGGCCTGGCCCGCGCAAATCGTGGTTGAACTTGAGGTAAATGCCGCTACGGGTGCCACCGAGCCCGGAGTAACACCCGTGGCCAACAAATTCGCAGCCGAAACTACCGCAGCCCTAGGCAATGTAGTATTGGTAAGAACCCCATGCATCCGTGTTTTTTGCTTCAACGTAAATAAGGTTTGACAACCACCGTTTGAATAGTCCATGTAGTTTTCCCACATATCCAACAAATCTGGCACGTCATTGTTGCAACTGTTACCAGACGAAGGGCAACTTGCGTTCACAAAAGTTCCATTTACTGGTGGGGTATCATCAATTTGATCACCACCGGTACAACCATCTTGGAAAGTATGATACAGTCCCAACCAATGTCCTACTTCGTGAGTGAGTGTTCTACCACTATCCGAAGCCACTGCCGTTCCAATGGTTCCTACGCGATCTGATTTCATGACGATGCCATCGCGGGTTGCATTGGTAGCCCAAGGAAAACAAGCATAACCCAACACTTCACCACCATCTACGCCACCAGAGATTGACGATACAACCCAGATATTGAGATATTTTTTATAGTTCCAGTTGATGAGAGATTTCACTTTCTCTGTAGACATGTCCATTTGCACTCCAGCCGATGAATATACCCGGTTGATTCCTTCCGTACAATTGCCATTTGGATCGATTTTGGCCAAGGCAAATTTGATCTGACAATCTGCCGCAAGTCCAGAAAACATAGAGCGCAATTTGGTGCGATTGCCATTGAGCAAATTGAAATCGTTGTTCAACACACGCAATTGATCCAAAATTTGCTCGCGAGAAATATTTTCAGGTCCGTTCGTATGAATCACATGAAAAACCACAGGAATGGTATAAATCGCAGCCCGCGATTCAATCTGCTTGGTTTTGAGCAATTCATTGAGCTCATTTTCTGCAATTTTTACCGTTGGGTCTTTGGCAATAATCCCCTGATGGTAAGCATCTGAACCACATTTGTGTTGAGCTACTGCCCCCTGAAATACCCCGAACAAACCGACCAAAGTGGCCGCACATATCTTTCTAAGTCTCATTTTCGTTCCGCAAATTAAATTGAAAGTTCGTTGCTTCAACGCAATAACTTGTAAAATCAATGACATCAATTTGTGAGGGATGGTTGCTTTGGGGTGGATTATTTGCCTTTAAAGTACATCATCTGCTTGCCCCAAGGCGAAACCGAAATGGCCACAATATCGAGTCGAAATTTTCCATCACATTGGTATTGTTGGACATAAGCATTGGCGGCTGTCATCAAATTCTTTCTTTTTTTATAATTCACGGCCACCTCTGGTTGCATCGCTGCCCTGCCCCGTCTGGTTTTCACTTCCACAAACACCCATTCTTTTCCCTGTTTACACACCAAATCAATTTCATTTTTGCCTGCACGCCAATTTCTTTCCTTGATGTCAAAACCCTTCATCCAAAGCCAATCCGCAGCCAACTTTTCTCCATAACCACCCACTTGTTGGGCGATGGTTTGATTTCCCCTCTCTTGCATTCTTCAAAGTTTCAACATGGCCATCAATATCGCAAGGCACAGCTAGGATTTTGGCTAAATTTGCAAAATGTTATCCTGCCAGTTGCATTTATTGCAAAATCAATCCTACGATCAAACGTGGGACTTTCAGCGCAATTTGTTTCAAGATATGCTGAATCAAAAAGCAGCCAAGGAAAATACATTGCCCTTACATCTCATCATGATAGAGCATCCACACGTATACACGTTTGGGAAAAGCGCCGATCGTGAAAACCTCTTGGCATCAGACGAAGCCTTGAATGACATGCAGGCCAAGGTGTACGACATTGAGCGCGGTGGCGACATTACTTATCATGGTCCCGGACAATTGGTGGTTTACCCCATTTTTGATCTCGAAGCGCTGGGCATGGGCGTGAAAGTATTTGTTCAAAACATCGAAAAAGTAATCATCAACACGTTGGCAGAATACAACATCGTTGCAGGGACTATTCCAGACCGAATTGGCGTTTGGGTTGATATCGACCAGCCCAATGAACGAAAGATTGCCGCCATCGGTATCAAATGCAGTCGTTTTGTCAGTATGCACGGCCTCGCACTCAATGTAAACACAGATCTCTCCATGTTCAATCACATCGTGCCTTGCGGCATTGCAGACAAGGGTGTCACGAGCATGGAAATGGAATTGGGCGGTAAAATTGACATGTTCGAAGTAAAAGAAAAAATGGGCAAGCATTTTGCGAGTATATTTGGGTTAGAAATAAAATTATGACAAGCAAAACCATTCGTACCCTCGTTATCGTAGGGATTCTATTGATCGCTTTTTTGTGGATCA
>JAIYBO010000222.1 GCA_027488495.1 Bacteroidota bacterium
GAGAAGAAAATCAAAACGTAACAAGTAATAGATAAGCGAAATCATGGCAAGATCCATTAAAAAAGGTCCATTTGTAGACGTTAAGTTGTCTAAGAAGGTAGAAGTACTGAACGAGAGCAGCAAGAAAACTGTCGTTAAGACCTGGTCAAGAAGAAGCTTGATTATCCCAGATTTTGTGGGGCATACGTTTGCTGTTCACAATGGGAATAAGTTCATTCCTGTATACGTAACAGAGAACATGGTAGGACATAAGTTGGGCGAATTTGCTCCAACTAGAACATACAAAGGTCACGGTAAATAAACATTGAAGGTATGGAATCAAAAGCAATTTTAAGAAACTGTCCGTTATCACCACGCAAAATGCGTTTGGTAGCAGATGCAGTACGCGGTGAGCGCGTTGAGCGCGCCTTAAACATCCTTCAGTGGAATCAAAAGCCTACATATGCTATTTATTTGTCTAAGTTGATCAAGAGCGCGATTGCGAACTGGGGTCAGGCAAATACTGGTGAGCGTATTGAGGATAGTGAATTGTATGTAAAGACTATCATGGTTGATGGTGGTATTGTAATGAAGCGTTTGAGAACTGCTCCTCAGGGTCGTGGTTACCGTCAGCGCAAGCGTACAAACCACGTCACTGTTGTGATTGATAGTTTGAAGAACAAGGAAGTTAACACAACCAACGAATAATTAAGGATAGCAGAATAGAATATGGGACAAAAGATTAACCCTATAGGATTACGTTTAGGAATCATCCGTGGATGGGACTCCAATTGGTACGGAGGAAAAGACTACGGAGATAAGCTCGTTGAAGACGAGAAAATCCGGAACTATTTGCGTGTACGCATTCCGAAAGGAGGCATCGCGAAGGTTGTGATTGAAAGAACGTTGAAGCGCATCACATTAACCATCCACACGAGCCGTCCAGGTATTGTGATTGGTAAGGGGGGTGGAGAAGTAGACGCTATCCGCGAAGAAATCAAGAAAATTACTGGTAAAGATGTTCAGATCAACATCAGCGAGATCAAACGTCCTGAATTGGATGCTCGTTTGGTGGGAGAGAACATTGCCCAGCAGATTGAGAACCGTTTTTCATACAAGAGAGCGATTAAGAATGCGATTCAAGGTACCATGAAGATGGGTGCTGAAGGAATCAAAGTTCGTATCAGTGGCCGTTTGAATGGTGGTGAAATTGCACGTTCAGAGATGTACAAGGATGGTAGAACACCATTGCATACATTGCGTGCGAACATTGACTATGCATTGGTTGAAGCTCAAACTGTATATGGTAAGATTGGTATCAAGGTATGGTTGTGTAAAGGAGAGATCTACGGTAAGGTAGATTTGGCTCCACAAGTTGAACAAGATCGTCGCCGTGATGGTGGTAATCGCCCTGATCGCAGAGATCAACGTGGTGGAGACCGTAATCGTGGTGGAGACCGTGGTGGAGATCGCCGTAGAAGGCAGAATTAATAAGGAGAATTAAGCTATGCTGAGTCCAAAAAGAACAAAATTTAGAAAACAACACAAAGGCAAAGTAAAGGGCCTTGCCACGCGCGGACATTTGATATCCTATGGTAGCTTTGGTTTAAAATCATTGGAGCCATCATGGATCACCGCGAGACAGATAGAAGCTGCACGTATCGCTGTAACGCGTTACTTGAAGCGTGAAGGTCAGGTTTGGATCCGTATTTTCCCTGATAAGCCAATTACCAAGAAGCCTGCAGAGGTACGTATGGGTAAAGGTAAAGGTGCTCCAGAATACTGGGTTGCCATTGTTAAACCAGGAACAATCATGTTTGAAGTAGCGGGTGTGCCGTTGGAAATCGCCAAAGAAGGTATGCGTTTGGCTGCACAGAAAATGCCGGTAGCTTGTAAATTTGTTGTCCGTCCAGATTATAATGAGGAGAACTAATCAATGAAGTACGCAGATATCAAGTCGCTTCCAAATAAAGAGCTCGTAGAGCGCTACAAAGAGGAGAAAAAGCGTTTAACGAAAATGAGATTTCAAAACGCAGTATCTCAAATTGAGCACCCTCACAAGATGAAGGAAGCAAGAAAAGACGTGGCTCGCATGTTGACAGAGTTGAATGCACGTCGTCAAGAGGCAGAAATGAATGCCTTCGAAAGGAAAATCAACCAAAGCCAAGAAAACTAATGGAAACGGTAAGAAACGCAAGAAAAGAAATCGTAGGTGTTGTTGCTAGCGCCAAGATGGATAAAACCATCGTAGTAGCGGTAGTTCGCAATGTAAAGCACCCTAAATACGGTAAATACTTCAAGAAGACCAAGAAGTATACAGCGCATGACGAGGCCAACACATGTGGTATGAACGATATCGTTCGTATCATGGAGACTCGTCCTCTGAGCAAGACAAAACGCTTCAGATTGGTAGAAATCGTAGAAAAAGCTAAATAAGATGGTACAACAAGAATCCAGATTGAGAGTAGCCGACAACAGTGGTGCGAAGGAAGTGCTTTGCATCCGTGTATTGGGTGGCACAGGCCGCAGATATGCTAGTGTTGGTGATAAAATTGTTGTTTCGGTTAAAGCAGCGATCCCCGGAAGCAACGTGAAAAAAGGTTCGGTATCTAAGGCCGTTGTGGTACGCGTTAAGAAAGAAGTGCGCAGACCTGATGGATCTTACATCCGTTTCGATGAAAACAGCTGCGTATTGTTAAACAACAACGATGAGCCTAGAGGTACTCGTATTTTCGGCCCTGTGGCAAGGGAATTGCGTGACAAGCAATTTATGAAGATTGTTTCTTTGGCTCCTGAAGTATTATAAGAGATGGCTAATAAAGTAAATAGCAAAGTAAAATTGCACGTAAAAAAAGGCGACACTGTGAAGGTGTTGGCAGGCGACGACAAGGGCAAATCTGGTAAGGTTTTGCGTATGTTGCCATCTACCAATCGTGCTGTGGTTGAAGGTTTGAACTTGGTAACCAAGCACTACAAACCATCTGCTCAGAACACATCTGGTCGTATCGAGAAAATTGAAGCCCCAATCCATTTGTCAAATTTGATGGTGGTAGTTGGTGGAACAGCAACTCGCGTGGGTCGTAAAATTAACGAAGCTGGTAAATTGCAGCGTTTCGCTAAAACAACTGGTGAATTTATCAAATAATATAGAAAACCATGAGCTACGTTCCAAGGTTACAAACGAAATATAAAGAAGAAGTTGTAGGTGCTATGATGGCGAAATTTGCCTACAAGAATCACATGCAGATTCCACATATCGAGAAGGTTGTTCTCAACCAAGGTATTGGTGCTGCTGTGAATGATAAGAAGCTGGTTGATTCTGCGATTGAAGAAATGACCAAAATTAGCGGTCAGAAAGCGCAAGCCACTTTTTCAAAGAAGGATATATCCAACTTCAAGTTGCGTAAAAATGTTCCAATTGGTGCTAAGGTTACTTTGCGCAAGGAACGTATGTACGATTTCTTGGATCGTTTGATTACGATTTCTTTGCCTCGTGTGCGCGATTTTCAGGGTTTGAATGTGAAGGGTTTCGATGGTAGAGGTAACTTTACTATGGGTATCACTGAGCAAATCATTTTCCCAGAGATCGACATCGACAAAGTGAATAAAATCACCGGTATGGATATCACTATTGTGACATCAGCAAAGACCGATGAAGAGTGTTTAGAATTGTTAAAAAGTTTAGGATTTCCCTTTAAAACCAAATAAGAGATGGCAAAAGAATCAATGAAGGCCAGACAGCGCAAACGTGAAGCCATGGTTGCACGTTACGCTGAAAAGCGCGCCAAATTAAAAGCTGAGGGCAACTACGATGCGTTGCAGGCAATTCCTCGTAATGCGTCACCCGTTCGCTTGCGCAATCGTTGCAAGTTAACAGGCAGGCCCCGTGGCTATATGAGAGTGTTTGGCATTTGCCGGAACCAATTCCGCCAATTGGCCAGTGATGGTAAAATCCCAGGTGTAACCAAATCTAGTTGGTAAAATATATACAGCAATGACAGATCCAATTGCAGATTATCTGACCCGCTTGCGCAATGCAGTAAAAGCCAAGCACCGTGTGGTTGAAATACCCGCAAGTAACTTAAAGAAAGAAATGACCCGCGTGTTATACGAGAAGGGTTATATCTTGAAATACAAATTTGAAGATACCGACAACCACCAAGGTGTTATCAAGATTGCATTGAAATATCACAATCAAACCAAGCAAAGTGCCATCACTTCATTGAAGCGTGTGAGTACTCCAGGTTTGCGCAGATATGCCAATGCAGTTGATATGCCTAAGGTATTAAATGGTTTGGGAGTAGCAATTATCACCACATCTAAAGGTGTAATGACCGACAAAGAAGCCCGTATGTTGGGTGTTGGTGGTGAAGTTTTGTGTTTTGTTTCATAAAAAATTTAAAAACGAAAAATAAATGTCACGCGTAGGAAAATTGCCCATTGCCATTCCAGCAGGTGTTACCATCACGGTTAACAACGGCTTGGTGGTAGCTAAGGGTCCAAAAGGAGAAGTGTCACAAGAGATCAACCCCGATATGATCATTGATATCGCGGAAGGTGTTTTGACAGTCAATCGCCCCAGCGACAGTAAGATGCACAGAGCCCTTCACGGGTTGTATCGTGCCCTCATTAACAATATGGTAGTTGGTGTAAGCCAAGGTCATAGTGTTCGTCAGGAATTGGTAGGTGTAGGTTACAAAGTCTCTAACGAGGGTAATCTTGTAGAATTTGTATTGGGGTACTCTCACAAAATCATGTTGGAGGTTCCTAAAGAAATCAAAGTAACTACCGAAACCTTGAAAGGTCAAGCTCCAGCGATTATGATGGAGTGTGCCGACAAGCAATTGTTGGGTCAAGTAGCAGCCAAAATCCGTTCATTCCGTAAGCCTGAGCCATACAAAGGAAAAGGTATTCGTTTTGCTGGTGAGGTATTGCGTAGAAAGGCTGGTAAATCTGCTTCTAAGAAATAAGGAGGACCGAA
>JAIYBO010000235.1 GCA_027488495.1 Bacteroidota bacterium
CACGGTGATGTGATTGTGGATGGCCATTTTGAGTTTTTCGGCGGCGTTGAAGTAGATGTCGTTCACATCTTTGATCCCCAGTTCCAGTGCTTCGGCCAGGCCAAAGCAGGTGTTGGTGAGGATTTCCTCTTTGTTTTTGATGTGATTGTAAAGACTGGCGGCTTCCATGTTCACGGCGCTGGCGATATCACGCATGGAGGTATTCAGATACCCTTTGTTGCGCATCAGTCCCAGAGCGGTTCCCATGATTTCTTGCCTACGTGTCATTTCAATCGTTCAACAAAACTAACTAACACTTGTTAGTTTTCCAAATCTTTTTTGAAAAGGGGTGGTTGGATAGTGGTATAACTAGCTGCTGTGGCCGTTATTTGTAATAGGATGAAATTGAGAATCGCTATAACATTGACATTGCTGATTTGCGGACTTTTCGGTTCTGGAATTTTGTATGGACAGCAACTAAACAGGCAGATAGATAAAAGCCAAAAAGAAGCGATATTAATTTCTCCATTCAGGACAGCAAAAGGAATGTACAACAGGATTGCTAGTCAAAAACGAATTAGACCTCAATTTTTGACTATGATAGACAGTGTGAGGAGAGTTTTTCCAAATGATACAATACTGCTGGTTGAGGGTTACCACTTTGTTTATTTAGATGCTCCAGCGAATTACATTCAAATTCAATTTGGTGACAATCTTTTTTCACGTTCCGTGGACTTTCAAACGATGAAATATAAGACAAAGACTGAAAGTCTTTCAATATTACACGACGACTATCTTCGTATTGATGTAGGATATATTTATAAACTAAGGGAAGAAATAAGTACTGGTGATAATTGGAACGTGATTCTACAAAAATATGGAACAGACAAATGCGATGATGGTGAGCATACTTTTTTCACATGTATCTATCCGGATGGAAAAATCATTTCAATGTATATGAGATGTTGGCTGATTTAAAGGATGCGAAATTGAAAAGTTTCCATTCTTATATTCTTAGTGATACAGGAAACGAAATGCTCCGCTACTTCAAATATGCCAACACCATTAGCCATTTTGTTTATGGGACACAATCTAATAAGTTGAACCGAACACAGTCCTCTTCAGCTGCGATTTACACATTTTTAAATTATTCAAAAAGGCTTATTTTCTCCAAGGGGTAGTTATATAGAGGTGCTTTTCTGTATAATTCAAACTATCTCCATTATAAACATTTAATATTAAATAATATTTGTGAAATAGGTTATTGCTAATTTTAAATTTAAAATATGCTTCATAGCTATTGTTGAATTCAACAATCTTTTTATCTAAATCATCTGTAATATAATAATGACTATTATGGAGTCTATTCACACCAGTAACTACGTAGATACAAAGGGAATCATTAACTTCAATGGGTATCCAGCTTAATTTGTTGGATATTACATTTCGCTTAGATAAATATTCAAACGACATATCTACTTCTCTTACAAATACTATTGTGGAATCCATTAATCCGGATAGGTGATGCGTGGATTGATACAATGTGTCATTTGAATAATAATTTGATTGGACAATACTACCATTGCTCTGATTATCAAACCATCCAGACTTTTTGCCATTCTTGTAATTGCCCATAACGACAAGGCCATTTTCTCTCCTAAATGAATAACCATTCAAAACGCCATTTAGATAAAATGAACTATCGAGGATTTTTGTTTGAGATGAATCATAATGAACCAAGCAATAAACTCCGGTATCGATAAATTGAGTTTTGTCTGACCACATTTCTTGAATCAACACATTATTTCTGTACTGCTTAATAAATATGGACTTCTTTCCTTGTGAATTGAAATTACATGCACAATGGAAATGTACGATTAATAAGAAAAAAATAAAAAATCGCATCTTTGATTTTGATTGATTAGTTCAAAGTTAATGATAATATTTACGGTCTCTTTACAAGAATTCAAACAAACCTCAACGCCTTCGCCACATATTCCGGTGTGTCAATGGCAAGGGAGGACCAAGTGGTTTCTTTTATGACTGATGATATACGCAATCACTGTCGATTTTTGGCAGGCACAAACGCACAGTTCAGACCTCCCTCAATTCCAGTAAAATCAGCGATAAACAAATAATTTTCAACTCCGCGATAATTGCATTAGTTTCGAATATAATCAAGTTATTGCAAATTTAGGACGACCCAAAAACCAATGTACAATATGAGGAAATCAACATTACTTTTTCTTACAGTTTTACTGACAGTGACAACCTTCTCTTTCGGACAGACGATTCCGCAAGTCGTTGTTCCAAATTTCAGTGACAAATTTTGCGACTACGTAAAAAAACTTGAAGCAGGACAGACCGATATCGACTACCAAGACTTCCGTTTCTCTTTTGTTGAAAGTGAACAATTTAAGGTTGCAAGTAAAAAATCATCAGAGTTCGATAGCCTGAAAAAAGAAATGTACGTGCAAATGGATAAATCCAATTATCAGGAAGTTATTCAAATCACAAAGCAAATGTTGAGCATTGACTACACGAGTATGATTGCACACAAAATTTTAAGACAGACGTACAAAATTACAGGTGACACAGTTAACGCCGCTAAATACAAAACAATTCAATTCGGACTTTTGAAGTCAATTGTAAAAAAGGGAGACGGCAATACTTGTTCGACAGCTTGGCCAGTAATACAAATTGAAGAGGAATATTATATTCTGGAAATGGTTGGAGCTAAATTGAAAAAGCAAAGTGTTGACAATGACGGTGGACTTTGCGACAAAATGGAAGTTGAAGTTGACGGTGTTAATAAAACTTATTACTTCGAGACAAGTAAGGTTTTTGAGGGCTACAAAAAGCTTAGAATAAAATGACACTGTAAGTTGACCTAAAATTCGGACTGGATAAAATTCGCAATTCAACAGAATGGAAATAAATCAAATTACCTCAAAGACGGACCGTGTGTTCTTTTGGCTGATGAGGATTGCCAGAATTGTTCTTGTGCTATCTTCGACATTACTACTGATATTAATAATAGTACTTCTAGTTTTTTTCCGGGGACAATGCTTCACAATTAACCCATATCCTGCACTCATCGTAATAATCTATTCACTCATTTATTCCGCAATTACAATTCTTAGTGCTTTAATTTATTATTCCTACAAACGACAGACAATATGGTCATTAATTATACAGGAAGTATTATTGTTTGTCCTTACGAGTATCATGCTGACTATTTTCTATTTTGTGAATAGTTATATGATCAGTAATTATTATTAACACAAGACTGTAAGTAACCCATTTTCCCAACTGGGTTTTATATATTGCAGATATCGGCGAGCATACGCTGCAAGTATGGAAATCAAAATGAACTGGAAACGTAAATACAAAAACAATAGACCACTTATGAATTCAATTTTTACTGGTCTATTCTACTTTTTATTTTGTTGGTCTCTTGAATTTGGTGTTGCCACCAAATTGCCATTTATTTTAGTAATGCCATATCTTCCAGGACTAACATTTCCTTTGACAACATGTTACTATAAGACAGTAACAAATTCTCTCACATTCATTCGTAAAATAGTTCATTTAACTCTTTCTGTTTTAATTTATTTAGGAAGTGTGTGGTTGTTGTCTGGTGAATTACGAATGGGGGCTTTTTTCGTAATTGCTGGATTTTCGGGGTCTTTCTTTTTTTTAATCGCGACAAAATATTTGCTAAGGAAGGAAATTTCGGATTTTCATATTCTTGGGACATCAGTGTTGAGTGGACTTGCCTTCTTGCTGCCGTATATAAATAAAAGTGCAATGTATTTGGGGTTGGCTTTGTTTCTTTGGACTTTTTTCAATGGACTGCTGTTAAATTCGGAATACAAAAAAGCTTTATGTCGTTGATAATGAAAACTACCCATAAACTTGCATAGAATTAAAGTTGAGTAAAATAATCTGACAATATCGATGAAATTCTAAATTAGGTTGACTGATTTTCAGGAAAAAAATATGATAAAACAATAGAAAATAATTGTGAATAAATTGACTATGTATAGTAATCTGAAATCTTGGCAATTATTCCTGTTGCTTTTTTTATCAGGAATTGTTGAAGGTCTAATTCCCTTAACAGATAATGACTTCATGCATTTAGTGTTACAGTGTTGTGCTGTTATTATTTATATGCATTGGGTATATTCGACAGCCAAGCAATTGAATAATAGAGCGTCTTCCATAATTAAACTTTCTTGGCGATTTTTCAAGGTGAATTATGTCTATACCTTGATTTGGATATTTTTTATTTTTATTCTTCCGGAACCTAAAAACAATGTTTTTGATACTTTTGGGTCTCTAATAATCCCATTTCACTTATATGCTTCTTTTTGTGTGTTTTATATGCTTTGGTTCATGTCGAAAAGCTTAACCTCTTTAGAAGCAAATAAAGAAACAGCCAATAAAGAGATTCTAATTACACTCTTCTTATTTGGGTTTCTTCCGATAGGTATTTGGTGGCTACAGCCGCGGATCCGCGTTATTTTAGCTGTATAGTGCCACTCCTTGGGATTTGATGTTTTTCAAACTAGTTTTGTTTCTTATCTATTTACAGGCAATCAGAAACAAAATGAGAAGACATAAAGTCATATCAATAATAATATTGGCTTTGATATTGACAAGTTGTGATACCTCAAAAAGAAAATCTTCACATCAACAGGATTATATAACTGATTCTACCTATCAGAATGTTGACACGTCTTCAAAATTAAAATACAAGTCAGAACAAGTGATTCGCGCTGAAATAAGGCAACAGGTTTTGGAGAAGAATTTTGTTGACAGTTTATTTGTTTTTGGCAAATGGACGGAGGACGGTGAGACAGAAACTCGGCTGAAATATTTAGGAGGAATTACAACAACTGATGGGCGGATTTTTAAAATCATGAATTCCATTTGGTTTTGGGGCTTGTCTCATCGGGCAACATGTAGATTATTGATATTTGATGATCATAACCAATATTTGGGGAACTATCGTTTTGGAGGCCCTTACGAGTTGCCTGACAAATTGGAAAATGGCTGTTTGATTTTTAAGAATTTTGACAATGTCCATTGTGATAAAAAAATCATTACGAAAGTTGATTTTACGCTTGGATTGCCTAAAGAGATATTCATAAAATGCAAAGGAAAATATGGTGACATTTTCAAGTTCGATCCTGAAGAATATTCGGATTAAAATAAAGTGAAAATATGTACACTTAATCGTTTTCTAGTCGCTTTTGTGATTTGATAATTTTGTGGTTAGATTCGTAATGCCTTAATAACTACACGAGGATTTGTTTCAATGTAAACCAGTAGAATGGAAGGGGATTTTCTACACCACGGAAGTTCAAGATGAAGATTTTAGTGAATTTCATTAAATTGATAGTTAAAGCCGAAAATGATAACCAAATTAATTCCAACAGACGATAAAAAGCGAAAGTTATTTGCGGTTAGTAGTACGGTGGTCATTTCAGGTTTGTTGACTTTGTGGGGTATTTACGGTATTGGTGAATATGGAATCGCATTGTTTATTTTAACGCCAATTTTTATAGGTGCAGGTTCTACAATCCTTTATGGACTAAGTAAAGGAATTACAAAACGCGAAGCATGGCTAATTTCACGTGTGACATTGGCTGTTTTTACAATCGGACTTTTGGTTTTTGCCATAGAAGGGTTGATTTGCATTGCAATGGCGGCTCCGTTCGGCCTTTTATTGACTTGGGTGGGTAGTTTAATTGGTCATGCAGTTCTTGATCGGTCACCTCAAAACGCACCTTCAGTGATCTTGATTTTGTTTTGCATTATTCCATCTACGGCTTTTATAGAAAAAGATATTGCCCCAGCTTTAACTTCAGTCGTTACTTCCATTGAAATCGATGCGCCGCCGAATGTGGTATGGAAAAATGTGATTGAATTTCCTCAACTCAAGGAGCCCACAGATTTTATTTTCAAAACGGGAATTGCCTATCCAATCAATGCGAAAATAGTGGGTAAAGGCGTTGGTTCTGTGCGACATTGTAATTTCACTACTGGCAGTTTTGTTGAACCAATTACAGTATGGGACGAAGCGAAATTATTGAAGTTTGATGTTGTTGAACAACCGGCACCGATGAAAGAATTGAGTTTCTGGGATATCGATGCACCTCACTTACATGATTATTTTGTATCCAAGCAAGGACAGTTCAAACTCGTTGCTTTGCCCAACGATAAAACCTTGTTGGAGGGGACAACTTGGTATTATCACAACATAAAACCTGCAGCATATTGGCAACTTTGGAGCAACTATATCATTCACAAAATACACATCAGAGTATTAAGTCATATCAAGTTTAATTCGGAAAATGAAAAATGATTAAGAAAATAAAGATATTATTATTTCTATTTGTTACTTGCAGTGCCAATGTATTTGCTCAAAATTTTCATAATCATATTGTATTCAAAGGAGGTTTTGAACCAACAGATACTGTTTATGTTTTTACAAAAAAAGAACATCTACATTATACAATTACATTTGACTCGACGAAAATCTTACTTCAAGGAATATTGGGTATGATGGTTAGTGAACGCATACCCGATGTCCGAAAAATAATTATAATTTACAATGGCAAAATTTATACTAGAAGAAATAATTCTACCTCAAAGCAAATAACCATCTATAAGAATAAAAAAAATAGGCTAATTATTAAAAAGCAAAAACGTCAATTGTATTTATAGATCTTTTGCACTTCGTATTGAATTTGGAGTGACAAGCAAATAAGGCTTTGGAATTCGATTCTTCGCTCAGCCCCGACACTGGTATCTTCCCAAATAATCGCATTGTGATGAACTCGTCTAAAGTTATTTAATACCCTTGAAACTCTGATCCAAGATTGACTGATACACGGGGAAGATGTGAACTGAACAATTATGGACAGATAAACGATCCTTTAAGTAGATCTATTTCGTATTTCACACAGATACCAAAGGTTTTCTTTCATGTAGAAAATGAACTCTATTCTTATGCCGGTATCTTCTACGAGCATCGTTA
>JAIYBO010000215.1 GCA_027488495.1 Bacteroidota bacterium
AAGAACTTGGAAACTGTGGGTGTTGCGGTATATCCGAACCCTGCTGTTGGTCAGTTCAACGTAGCGTTAACAGAAACGTTTGGTACCGATGTGAGCATTGTGATGACCAGCATGACGGGCGCCATTGTGAAGGTTGTGAAAACCTCCAACAACGGCTTGATCCAAGTGGATGCCAGCGATTTGAGCGAGGGTGTTTACATGGTTCGTGTGTTGAGTGGCAACAATGTAGCTACACAGAAAATCACCATTTCGAAATAACGCTTAGATTTCATAGATTTCAGTTGTAAAAAAGGGCGCCATCGGCGCCCTTTTTTTGTGATTAATAATTTTTTGTTATGGATTTTTTCCACATAAAAAATCTTGTAATTATCATTTTTTTTAGTTATACTATAATTAATTATGAAATACTATAATTTAATTGTGATAATGACGTGAAATCCTTGTTTTTACTATGATAAAAGGAGTTAACTGGGTCAATAAAATTCATATTAATTCATTGAATTTTGCTATTTTGCATAGCTTAATGATGATAGACTCATTTAATGGTTCTTGATTCTAAGATGAAGAAAAAAATAGCAATTATGATAAGAAAAATTACAAAAGCGAAGTGGGTTGCATTTGTACTGGGATTGGGTGGGTTGTTTCAACAATCTCAGGCCCAAATCTGTGGCGCAACCAACTCCAACAACTGTACCCTGATGTGGTTTTCAGGTGTTTCGTTCAAAAACAGCGCGGGTTCTACTGCGAGTTATCAAGGATTGAACTGCACAAACACAGGTAGTTCTAACAAATTGATGACATCTGGTGCCGTGATGGATTTAACTCCCGGTGAAGAAATTTCAATGACCATTGAGAACACATGTTCCTATGCTTTGATTGCTGGTGTTTGGATTGATTTGGATGGAGATGGAAGTTATTCTTCTGCCGAGTGTATTTCGAAGCAAGCTGGACCGTTGGGTTCCATTGCTGTAAATACAACGAAAACAGCCACATTAACGATCCCTTGTACTGGCGTAAAACCTGGTAAAGCGATGATGAGGGTTCGCGCCTTTTACACCAGTATGTCGCCCACACAAGGTTGTGGAACCGTGGCTACCTATGGCAATATTATGGATTTTGAAATCAATTTGAAGGCAGTAAATCCCCCTTCGGCTGATTTTGCGGTACCAACGGGCCCGAATTTTATCAAAACCCCTATTCTGTTTAACTCCACTACTGGTAATGCGGCCTACAAACAAACATGGTCGTTCCAAACGGCAACTAATTTGGTGACTTCTGGTGCCAAAGGAAAGGCTTCATGGGCCAATACTGGTTACTACAATGTGAAATTGAAGCAGGAGTTCTGTGGTTTGAGTGATTCAATCATCAAATCAGTGAAAATCGAAAAACCCACAGCAGCGCCTACGGCTGAATTCATCGCCAGTGACAACCAGGTGGAAGTTTTTTACACAGGTCAGTTGTTTGATTTGAGTACCAATGGTGCTTATAAGTGGAACTGGACTGCCACCTCACCATCGGGAGCCATTGTATATACCAGCACCCAACAAAATCCCATTTTCTCCTTTGACGAAGAAGGATGGTGGGAAATCTGTTTGACTTCAGAGAATGATATCGGACCATCGACAAAATTGTGCAAGAGTCGCTACATCGAAGTGGTTCCTCCCGGTGAATTCTACATGGGCCCAAGCAAAATTGCTTCAAACCAAGGTGGTATACTTTACGATAACGGTGGTAAAACCGGTAACTATGGTAACAACCGCAAAACCAGCATCGATTATTTTGAAATTTTCCCTTGCGGTGCCAAAGAGATTCGTTTGAATTTTAAACAGTTGAAATTGTCTTTGGGCGATGGTGGAGACCGTTTGCGCATTTACGATGGACAGGATGCATCGGGCAAAGAGATTACCCCTGCTGGTGGAATTACAGGTGTAAACTACAACATGTTTAAGTCCTCAACCTTTAAGGCTTTCAGCGGTGCGATGTATATCACATTTGAATCGAACAGTGCCAACAACGACAGTGGATTTATCGCAACATGGGATTCAGAATTGTTGCCTGTGGCCAATCCAAAGTCGGGTTACACAGTTGACTACACACAAATTGGAAACGGAACCATGATTGATTTCGTGGGCGATGTGAAGGATGCTCAAGGCCAGGTTGATTACGATTGGATGATCGATGGCAACAGCGGATATGGTGGAAAAGCAAAGGTGTTTACCACGGCTTTCTATACCGACGGTACTTATGAAGTGTGTTTGATTGCTTCGATTTGTAATGGAACCGATACATTCTGCAGAAACATCACGGTGACTACGCCTACAGTAGCGGGTTATTTGGATTATGCAGCTTCTAATTTGCGTCCTAAAGTGGGTGAAACCATCCAAATGACAGCCAAAACCGATTATGCATCCAATTTTGAGTGGAGCATTTTCCCAGCCACCTATTCATTCGTGGGCGGTACCAATTTGAATTCTCGGAATCCTTTGGTGGTATTCAATGCCGGTGGTGCTTACACTTTCACGTTGCGTGCATGGAACTCAGCGGGTACAAGAGCTGCTACGGAGAAGAAGGTGATTAAAACCAAATATGTGATTGCGGTGAAATACTGTACACCAGTAACAGATATGTTATCGTCTGACGTAGCCATTTCTAAAGTGGAATTGTTCCAAGACAGTGTGAGTTTATTGGAAAACCCCTCTACTGTGGGTGATGTTTCTTTCACTGATTTCACTGATCAATTCAATACGCCATTGAGCTATGGATCATACTACACGGTGATTGCAACGCGTAGAACAAATTCTAACTCTGCCAATTTCAAGGCATGGATTGATTACAACATCGATGGAAATTTCACAGATGATGAATTGATTTTGAACAGTGGCTCTATCAGCACCACCAAGGCAAGCAACAAGTTCAGGGTGCCTGATTTGAAGGATTGTTTTGAAGGGTTTACAAAAATGCGTGTGGCGGTGAGCTATGGTGCATTCTCTAATACCTCTTGTGGTGTGAATGTGGTGGGCGAATTTGAAGATTATGGCATTACGCTTGCGAACGACAAAAAAGCCCCTGTGATTACTTTGTTGGGTTCGGGTGTGGTTCGTGTGGAGAAGAATAGCAATGCAACCGCTTGTTGGTCGGAAAGCGCCTACACCACTTACACAGCAAAAGATCCTACCGAGGGTGATTTAACCACCAAAGTGGTTGTGACCACCGATTTGGATTGTACAACACCAGGCACTTATTATGTAAATTTCAATGTGTTGGATGCTGCAGGAAATGCTGCTACAACGGTCACTCGTAATGTGATTGTGGTATTGGATAAAACCGCACCAACATTGACGTTGTTGGGTGGTGCTACAGTGAATGTAGAGCAGTGTGAAGTGTACAACGAATTGGGTGCTGTGGCTTCTGACTTAACCGATGGTAACTTGAGCAGTTCTATTAAAATCAGTGGGTCTGTAAACATTTCAGTTGTGGGTAAATACACACTCACTTATGATGTTGCGGATGCTCAAGGCAATGCTGCCTCAGTATCTCGTGTGGTGAATGTGGTAGATACCAAGAAACCTGGTATATTTTCTTACGGCAAACGCATCGTAGATCAAGAGGTTGTTAATATTCAGATCGGAAGCTTGTTTGTGGATGCGGTTACAGGATTTGATACTTGTAATGGTAGTATCGCTGTGAATAAAGTGCCTGGTTTCAACGGTATGGTAAATACCTTGGTACGTGCCACTTACCCCATTCTTTATTTCGCAAAGGATCCTCATGGAAACGCTGCGGTAGAAGAGGGATTTGTAGTGAATTACCGTGTGGACGATTACATCGCACCGGAAATCGCTTTGAATACACCTGATACAGTGGTGCACGATGTGAACAGTCCTTACAGCTCACAACCCGTATCTGTATACGACAATTACTATACAAGCAACAAAGTGAGTATTGAGAAAAAGGGTAAGGTGAATCCTTTCACATTGGGATTGTATACCGAGACTTTCACTGCTACTGACGAAAGCGGAAATACTGCAGTTCGCAATCGCTACGTGAAAGTGGTGGACAGAGTGGCTCCCACTATCATCACAACATCTGTGAATGTATGTGCGGGTGATCCTTTCTGGGCGATGAGCGACGTGTCTGTGCAAGACAATTACTATGGCAACAACGAATTGTTCCCATTGGTGAAGATTTTGAGTCACAACGTGAACGTAATGAGAGCGGGTATGTACTATATCAACTATCAAGTTACCGATCCAAGTGGTAACAAGAGCCAGGTTGTATTGCGTCCGGTAATGGTTCGATATGCGCCTGATTGTGAAAACAGTTTTGTAGGTACGGAAAACTTGGGCTTGTCCGACCAAGTACAGGTGTATCCAAATCCAAGTTCGGGTGTGGTAACGGTTGATTTCGCATTGAACAACATAGAGCCAATCACCATTGAAGTAACCAATTTGGTGGGTGCGAAAGTGGCTACATATACCTTCAACGGAGGTTTTGGGTCACAGGTGTTGGATTTGGGCAAATTTGGCCAAGGTACTTATTTGTTGAACATCAGAAATCAGAAAGAGACCACCACGAAGAAGATTGTAATTGCTAACTAATGAATCATTTCTAACGAATTAACTTTTAACAACAAGAAGATGAAAATTAAAAATTATATCAACCAGAAGATGAAGGGCCTCGCGCTCTTCATCGGTATGGGATTGTCGTCGGC
>JAIYBO010000085.1 GCA_027488495.1 Bacteroidota bacterium
CATGCAAACAGGATGCGTACCGTTGACCACCACATGGAACGTAACAGACAACCGCGGCATTCCATCCAATCAAATGGCTTACCGTTGGGATTTTGGAAATGGAGATACTTCAAACTTGCAAAACCCGCTGAATGTGATTTACCCCACACAGGGCAAGTACAACGTATCGGTTGTGGCCAACAACACTGCAGGTAACTGTAAAGACACTTCGGTAACCACTGTAGAGGCTTATCCAATACCTGTAGCTGCATTTGTTACTGATCCAACCAAAACTACGGTAGCATTGCCTAAGTTTAAATTAACTAATACCAGTAGTATCAACGGCACAGTATTTCCAGCTGTGTTGAATTACCATTGGGACTTTGGCGTAGCAAATCAATCGGATGACACGTCTACAGCCAAAAGTACTTTGTACGCTTATGGTAAGGATACCGCAACCTATACAATTCGTTTGATCACCAAGTCAGACAAAGGCTGTGCTGATACAGCGTATCGCAACGTTTACGTTGGACCAGATATCATTGTGTTTATACCAGATGCATTTACTCCAGATGGTTCTGGACCGAATAAGAACAATACTTTCGCTCCAGTTGCAATGAATTACAAAAATGCGGTGATGAAGATCTACAATCGTTGGGGAGAGAAGTTGTATGAAACCGATGATTTGCTGAAAGGTTGGGATGGTACTGCCAATGGTGCAGAATGCCAAGATGGCGTGTATCTATATAAGATCAGCTTGTATTCTATGGACGATGAAATCTATGAATACAGTGGTTCAATCACGTTGATGCGTTAGGTTGTTTTGGCGCTTTTCAATTTGTCGGTTGGTAAGAAGTACAAGATTCCAATACCACAAATGAAAAATACCATCAACATCAAAATGCTGTTTCTCATGTCTCCGGTGATGTTGTCGATGGCAGCCCAAGCAAAAGTTCCCAAAACAATGGCCAACTTTTCAGTTACTTCAAAAAAGCTGAAATAGGAGGTGTTGTCTCTGTCGCCAGGAATGAGTTTGGCGTAAGTAGCCCTAGAAAGACTCTGAATGCCACCCATTACCGTACCAATGAGACAAGCCAAGGCAAAAAATTGGTTGGGTTTTTGGGGCTCAAGCAAGTAGGCCAAAGAACAAGCCACTGTCCAGATTACCAAACTGATCAAGATCGCAGGTTTATTGCCCATTCGATCTGCAACAAACGCAAAGAAATACGCGCCCGCAATGCCAATCAACTGGATAAGCAGGATGGTCGTGAGCATTTCTTCTGATTTGAGTAATAATACATTCTTCCCAAACAAAGCGGCTACATAAATCACCGTTTGAACCCCCATTGTATAAACAAAAAATGCGGCCAAGAAAATCTTCACGGCTTTCATCGTTTTTACCTCCTGAAACACCTTGCGGATTTCATGGTATCCACTCCAAATGCTTGTTTGGGCTTTCGAAGCCAACTTCCCTGGAAGTTTGATCAATGGCCAAAAAGACCAACAAAACCACCATATTCCTACGGTTAGGAAACCCACTTGGAAGGGTAACACACTTTCTTTGGGACTAGGCAGTCCAAACCAATCATATTTGATGAGCAACAACAGATTGAAAATGAGCATTAAAACACTGCCAATGTAACCCATGGTAAAGCCCCTTGCTGAGAGACGGTCGAACCGATCTGGTGTCGCAATCTCCGGTAAAAATGCGTTATAGAAAACCAAGCTTCCTGCCCATCCCAAGGTGGCCACCATGAAGCAGATCAAACCATACATGTAATTGCTACCATTGAAAAAATATAAACTACTGCAACCAATGCTTCCCAGAATCACAAAAAATCTCATGAAGGGCTTTTTGGCGCCGGAAGCATCGCTGATCCCTGATAGCAATGGAACCAAAAGTACATTGATTAAAAAGGCAAAACTCAAGCAATAACTGTATAAAGCCGTGTTCTTGAAATCATATCCCATGAATTCAATGTGCTTGGGTGTGAAACTCTCGTAAAAAGTAGGGAAGATGGCAGATGATATACTCAGTGAATACACGCTGTTTGCCCAATCATACATTGTCCAGGCGGTGAGTACGCTTTTGTTATTCTTTTCCATAACTAGGCGCAATTTACCCAAAAAAGTAGGGGAAACAACTACACGATGCCAACTTGCCGTTGGGGCAGCGGGTTAGGCGTATTTCTGACTATCGGCCCGATTCCATTTTTCTTCGGCAATTTCTCGGGTGATGGTAATGGTGGTTTTGCCTTTTGCATTGGGACCCTCATACATGAAATCTTGCAGAATCGCCTCGCAAATACCCCGCAATCCACGCGCACCCAATTTGTTTTCAAAAGCGATGTCAACAATGAAGTCGATGGCATCGTCATCGATGCTCAATTCGATTTTGTCCAATGAAAATAGGTGCTGATATTGCTTTAACAGTGCGTTTTTGGGATCAGATAAAATTGATTTCAAAGCCGGTTTGTCCAATGGCTCCAGGGCGGTTAAAATGGGTAATCGACCAATCAATTCTGGAATCAAACCAAATGAACGCAAATCTGTGGGCGCTACCAAACTAAGCAGTTTTTTGTCCTGCACTTCTTTGGTGTGAAGGCTTTTGAAGCCCAATGATTGCTTTTGTACCCTGCGTGAAATGATTTTTTCAATGCCATCGAATGCACCACCACAAATGAAAAGGATGTTTGTAGTATCTACTTTGATGTATTTTTGGTCTGGGTGCTTTCTGCCACCTTCAGGTGCCACATTGGCCACGGTGCCTTCGAGTATTTTTAAAAGACCTTGCTGTACACCTTCGCCACTCACGTCTCTGGTAATGGAGGCATTGTCGCCTTTGCGACTAATTTTGTCCATTTCATCCAAATAGATGATGCCTCGTTCTGCCATTTCTGGCTTGTAATTGGCGACTTGTAAAAGTCTGCTGAGTATGCTTTCTACATCATCACCTACGTAGCCGGCCTCGGTAAGAACTGTGGCATCGGCGATACAAAATGGGACATCCAAAATGCGGGCCAATGTTTTTGCCAGCAATGTTTTGCCTGTGCCCGTTTCTCCAATCATCAGAATGTTGGATTTTTCAATTTCAACACTCGCGTCTTTGGATGATTTTTTACTATTTAAACGTTTGTAGTGATTGTATACGGCAACGCTCAATGTTTTTTTGGCTTGATCCTGGCCAATCACATATTGATCCAAAAAAGCCTTTATTTCTGTGGGTTTGGGCAGTTTTTTACCGCCTACTTCACCCGAAGTACTGTCTATGGTTTGAGCTTCGCCACCGAAGCCCATTTCTTTTTCTACAATTTTCTGTGCTTGTTCTGCGCACTGATCACAAATATGACCATCTAGCCCAGAAATCAGCATCAAGGTTTCACTCTTCCTGCGACCGCAGAATGAGCAAATGGGGTCTTTGGCTTTCATCCAAATTTATTTGTTGCGACGTCCCAACACCTCGTCAATCATGCCGTACGCTTTAGACTCTTCGGCAGTCATCCAATAGTCGCGATCACTGTCTTTCTCAACACGCTCGTAAGGTTGGCCAGAGTGGTGCGAAATAATGTCGTACAACTCTTTCTTCAACTTACTGATTTCTTTATAGGTGATTTCAATGTCGGATGCTGGACCTTGGGCGCCACCCGATGGCTGGTGAATCATGATGCGAGAGTGGGGAAGGGCGGTTCTTTTGCCTTGAGCCCCAGCGCACATCAATACTGCGCCCATACTTGCCGCCATACCGGTACAGATGGTAGCTACATCCGAGCTGATGTACTGCATCGTATCATAAATCGCAAGACCAGCGTACACGCTTCCGCCTGGACTGTTGATATAAATTTGAATGTCGCGGTTTGGATTCGCACTTTCCAAAAACAACAACTGACCCATGATGATATTGGCAACATCTTCATAAATGGGAACACCCAAGAAAATGATTCTGTCCATCATCAAGCGCGAAAAAATATCGATCACGCTCGCGTTCATTTGTCGCTCTTCGATGATGTTTGGGGTTAATCCATAGATACCCCCGCTTTGAGAAACCAATTTGGTGTATTCGTCAACTCTTAAGCTACTGATACCCAAGTGCTTGGTTGCGTATTTTTGAAATTCTTTGCCGTAATCCATGATTGTGTGTTTAAGTAACAAATCTAATTCAGAAAAGATTACTCTCCATGCTCAGTTTTGTGAGCATTTACGTGTTTGAAGTAATCTTCAACAGAAATCTTCTTCGATTTGATGGATACAATGCCCTTCACCGCGTCGTATGCCTTGCGATAAATCACGCGATCAGCCATTTGCATCACAAATTCACGCTCACCCAAACGCTTGTTGATGGATTCATCCAAAAACGCATCGTTCATTGGGATGTTCAGGCCGTACTGACGGTATAATCCGTGGAAATAAATTCTCGCTTCCTCACGAATGTCTTCCTCGCTGCTCTGCAAGTTTTGACTGGCGGCAATTTTGTCGATCACCAAACGTCGTTGCAATGCGCTTTTTTCTTCAGCATATTTCTCCTCGATGTTTTCGAAGTTGTATTCAGATTCTTTTGTAGTGATCAACCAACGCTTCAAGAATTCATCAGGAAGGTTGATTGGGTGCTTTTCCATCAACAAATGACCAATTTGATGATCCAACCAAAGGTCGGCTTCATTGCGGTAATAGTTTTCCAAATTGGATTGGATTTTGGCACGATATTCTTCTTCGTTGGCAGGAATTTCCTGTTCGCCAAATACTTCTTTGTAGTATTCTTCGTTCAATTCTGCATCGGTTCTGCGTTTGATTTCAGTAATCACCATTTTAAAGCTGTCGCTCAAATCAGCAACGCCTTCTTTGGCAATACCCAATGTATTAGAAATGACAGTTTCGTTGTTGTTGAGTATGGTTTTGATGCTGCCCACAATCTCGTCGCCAACTTTTTTGCCCAAAACAGACTTCTTCGCTTTTTTGTCCTCAATCATTGAAGCCACAAAGCTGATGCTCTTGTCAGACACACCGCCATCCAATACGTTGCCGGCCTCATCCAATTCAGTAACCCCTGCATAAATGATATCTTCATCTTCAGAAGTTTCAACATCGAACATTTTTCCATGACGCTTGCGAGAGTAGTTGATGTCTTCAGTTACCTCTTTCTCGCTCACTGTGATGTCAAACTGCTCCAATTGGTCTTTTTTAGAAATGCTCAACTCAAACTGTGGCGCCATTCCCAAGTCAAACGCGAACTTGAAATTTTCACTGCCTTCGATATCAATCTCACTTTCCACGCGGGTGCTAGCGATGGGGTAACCCAATATGTCTAGCTTCTCGTCTTGGATGTATTTGTTCATTGTGTCTGAAGCAATGTTTTGAATTTCTTCAGCCAAGATGCCTTTACCATAAAGCTTTTGTACCATTCCCATGGGAGCTTTTCCTGGGCGGAAACCTTTGATGTTGGCGCTTTTTTGAATGCGCTTCACTTCTTTTTCTACTTTTTCCTGATAATCTTCTTTACCCAATGAGATGATAACTGTAAGATTGAGGTCGTCGTGTTTTTCGAGTTGAATATTCACTGTTATGATGCTTTTCTGTTAAAATGAAAATCCCCGCCACATTGCCGTAAAGCAACAATAGGAGGGGAGTAGTGCACGCGGAGGGACTCGAACCCACACACCTTGCGGCGCCAGATCCTAAGTCTGGTGCGGCTACCAATTACGCCACGCGTGCAGAAAGGATCCTAAAAAAGGACTGCAAAGGTAATGAAATTAAACATTTAATCAAAACAGCGTTGTGGTATAGCTGTAAGATTTCTTGTTTTTTAATGTAATTGTTATTTTTATCTCATCGCCAGCTTCCCATTTCGTCATACCCAATGGCGTAATGGCCAAGGTGGGAAGACCCAATCCATTGCCCGGTTGCACCGAAGAATTGCTTTCAATGTTGCCGTGTTTTTTGGATACAATGGCAACAGTAGCATCCTCTAGGGGTTGTAACAATGAAAAACTCCAACGATCAAATACAAGCATTGCAGGCGTTGCACCCGCTGCGGGCCAAGCTACAAAATGCTCTTTGTAATAGGCCGTATCTACCGCCATGATGTTTTTATCGGCCAACCAAAACACAGAATTGTTTTCAGCACATCCGAAGCCATAGTTCACCATGCCAGGATGCGTTAACAATCGTCGGTTGTATAATTCCTCACTTTTGTCATCGCTCATGATCACCGTAGCACTTTGTGCAGGGTTGGATTCCAAAATGGCGGTACCATACACAGCGGCATCTGCAGCAGCTGCGGTAAAGCACTTGTGCGTTTCTGGTTTTGGTGTGCGACTGAATACACCAATGGGTGCGTACATGGTGGCGGCTTGCATACTCGCAACGTGTTTGTCCATATCGAACATTACGCCTTTTGTGACACCAGCATTCTGTCTGAAATAGTTTATTCTATTGGTGATCTTCGCGATTGTACTATCCGGCAAACTACCCGCTGTGCAAGTTTTGC
This sequence comes from Bacteroidota bacterium, assembly GCA_027488495.1. Classification (GTDB taxonomy): domain Bacteria; phylum Bacteroidota; class Bacteroidia; order NS11-12g; family UBA955; genus UBA955. Next base: position 6,461 of record JAIYBO010000085.1, read on the forward strand.
TATTGCCCGTCCATCCAGTTTGAGCTACTTTTTTGCCTTTGATGGTGGCATAAGCGATTTTACTGCCCTTGAATCGAACATCGAAGTCTCTTTTTGCCAATTTGATTTGCAAGGCACCCAGCCCCAAAAATTTGGGATTGTCTTTTTGTAGTCGATAGTAGCAACTCCAAGCAGGTTCCATGAGGCCTCTCGCCATGAGTGAATCCGCCGCTTTTGCCAATAAGCTTTGCTGCAACGGCTTGAGCGTGGTGTTTTTTGGGAAATCCTTTATCACTGAATCGCTCAATGAAATGATTCTTGCCCAATCGTAATAGGCGATTTTTTGTTTGGTCCAAGCGTTGAATGTATTCAGTCTCGACTTTTTCAAATTGAGATTTTTTGGGTATTTCTCACCGCCGTGATCCATCAACATACCAATCAAGCGCCTGCTAACCGATGTGGGTGGATTGTTTAACAAGGTTTCCAACTTCTTCTCAGTGATGGGTGTGGTATTAAATTGAATGGGATACCACTTATAAAAGAAAAATACGGTGCCCCCCTTGGCGTTGTTGGCCAAGTAATACTCCAAACATTGGTTGATGAAGGCAAATGAGTCTTTGATCAAAAATGGATCTGTGCTGTTTTTTGATTTCCGATCCAATAAGTCCACTTTGCGATTGAAGTAATCCTGGAAAACTGTCTCTGCCTCAGCCCAATCGTTGTTTTCTGCCAAGTATCCCAAACGATTCAAATAATAGTTGTTTTGTTCGTGTAAATAAAAGGTATCGCTAGGAAAGAAGAACAAAGCCTTGGTTAAGAGCTGATTGTACATCTGACTGTATCCGGTATTGCTGCGCGTGGTTGCCAAATCTACATCCACCATGGAACGCTCCCAAGCCAAAAGTTTTTGATTCAAAGGGAATACCGAAAGGCCCATCTCGCAATAAATCAATGCACTGTCTGTTAGTTTGCGCTCATTCAAGTAATAATCCGTGAGGACTTCAAAGGCCTCTCTCACGTATGTTTTCTTGTGTTTTCCCTCTGCGTTGGCCAAATAGTTCATGTTGGCTACTTTACGCATTGTTTTTACGGCATCTAAGTTTTGCTTGAGCATCCAGTAGCAATGCCCTGCCATGCCCAAGGCGATGGTGTCGCCCGTAAGGTCATAACTGTTCTTATACATCTGCAATGCGCGTGGGTAACGGCCTTGACCATAGTTGCTGATGGCTTCTTTGTTATTGGCTACAACCAACGCATTGAAACGCTCGCCGTATTGTAAGAAGTATTCGCCATCATCGTCGTAGCCCTTCGCCTTAACAGCGCTTTTCATGGCTTCCTTGAAATAATCTACATCGCCCTTTCTGTACTTGGGTAACAAATACATTTCGTATTCAGAGATGGCTTTGATGAACCACAATTCCGTGGTGGATTTGTCGTTTTCCAAGCCCTTTTCGCACATTTTCTGTGCTTCTACGTATTTGCCAGCAGCGTAATATTCCCGTGCTTTTAATACGGATTTGGTTTGGGCTTGTGACAAATGAATGATTCCCAAAAAGAACAGTAAACTCAGAGTGCGTAATTTCATGGTGTTTGCAAATACCTAATACAAATAAAGGAATTCCAACGCAGAAATGTGTTACGCGTGGGTAATCGGTGTAAAAAATGCCAGAATCGCTATCGAATCAGTGAAATGTCGGTTTTATGGATCTGTCGAAACCCATTATTTCCCATCAATTCAATCAAACACACATACACACCTTCAGGCGCAGGGTCTCCCTGGTAGTAACCGTCCCAACCGCTGTTGATATCGGCAGTTTCATAGACCTTTTCTCCCCAACGATTGAAAATGCGCATTTTCATGCCCACAAATCCTTCCAAATACGGACGGTAAACGTCGTTGGGCGATGATTGATTGGGCGTGAATGCGTTGGGGATATGGACGATGGGTGGACAACTATCGATGAGGGCGATTTCGTCGTTGGCGCTGCATCCGTCCGATGAGGTGACGGTGGCCGTGTAAATGCCCGCAGTGGTAGCATTGATGCTTTGGGATGTTTCATTGTTTGGCAGCCATTTGTATGTGTAGCCAGCACCGCTGCCTGCGTCTAGCAATACGGCTGTGTTTCTGCAAACGAATTGATCTTTCCCCAAATTCACTTTGGGCAGTTCGCCAAGTTTTACCCGAATGGTTTTGCTGGTGATGGCGCATTTACTGTATACTTTCACCGAATAGGTTCCTGCCTTTTGAATGGTTAAGGTTCTGTTGTTGGTGTCTAAGGCACTCAAATCTACATCGGTACTGGTCCAATGATAACTCCATCCCCGGTGGTTGTTGCCTGCGTTGAGTGTGATGCTGATGGCGGGGTTACAAAGTGTTGTGTCTCTGATTGGAATGGGTTCTGGGGCCGACCAAATGACCAAAACATAAACAGATTTTGTAGAGGTGGTTCCGTTGTTGAAGGTGGATGTACATTCGGTCTGAAACAACCCGGTATCGGGATAATTGATGTTTTGCGGCTCTCGGTCTGTGGATGTAGCGGGCGTTGCTCCTTGGAATTTCCATGCCCATGCCACCGATGGGAGGCTGCCAGGTTCGTTGAATTCTTTGTAGTTTACGCTACTCCCTTTGCAGATGATGAGCGACGGTGTTTGTGCTTTTGCTGCGCGGTTGCTCGTGAAAAACAACAGAATCAATATGATAATTGCATATTTGCGCATGGGTAGCACAAAAATAATCTTTTTTGTGAGTTTTGATCGCGTCTTTGGGGCTTTTTGACATTCCCTTGCGTTTATTGTCGTCTATTGGCTAGCAACGGAGGAGGGCCGCCATCAAAGGGGTTGTCTGATCTCCCAATCGTTCGTACCTCTAGGCCATTGGCCCTTTTAACGGCATCGTTTCCGTATCGATTTCTCAATCGATCCATGGCTTGATATAAGTTGGCCATCTCTTCGCTGTCTTCAAACAGGTTCATCTGAAATCCACCACTGACCAAATCGCTGAGTCTTACACCAATCAATCGAATCAACAGCCGTCTTTGATAGAGTTTATTGAACAATTCCAATGATTTGGCAATGACGATGTGATCCGCGCTGGTATAAGGGATTTTGGCCTGCAGGGTGTGTGTGTTGAAGTCGCTGTATCTCACTTTTACGGTAATACAAGCACATACTTTGTCGCCTTTGCGCAATTGATACGCCAAGTTTTCGGCCATGGCGCTGATGAGGTTCCTCAGTTTTATCACGTCGATGGTATCTTTCTCAAACGTCCTCTCTGTGCCGATGCTCTTTCTTTCTTGGTAGGGTTCTACTTTCCGATTGTCGATGCCCTGCGCCTTTTTCCATAAGTCGATGCCGGGTTTGTGCAACGTTTTAAAAAGCAGTTCCATGGGCATTTCTTGGAGCGTTTTGATGTACTGAATGCCCAGATTTCTCAGAGTTTTGTAGGTTTCCGACCCTACGCCGGGGATCTTTTTTACAGAAAGGGGGGCCAAAAATGGAATTTCATCGCCCCAATCTACTTTGCGCTGACCAAAAGGCTTGGCGGTGCCTGTGGCCACTTTGCTCACCGTTTTGTTGCTGGCCAGCCCAAAACTGATGGGCAATCCGGTTTCTTTCAAAATCTTGGTCTTCAGTTCCATTGCGAGTTTCCAAGACCCAAAAAATTTGTCCATCCCCGTTAAATCGATATAAAATTCATCAATGCTGCTTTTTTCATACAGCGGAACCGATTCGGCGATGATCTGGGTGACGGTTTGGGAATGATCGCTATAGGATTGGGAATCGCCGCGGATGATGATGGCTTCCGGACAGAGGAGTTTGGCTTGTTTCATGGGCATGGCGCTGTGCACACCGTAGGCTCTAACTTCATAGCTGCAACTGGCCACAACCCCACGGTCGCTGTTGCCGCCAATGATTACAGGTTTGCCAATCAATGCGCTGTTTTTGATTCGCTCTACACTCACAAAAAACGAATCCAAATCCATGTGTGTGATGATGGGGGCCGTCATAAGGATATAAAAAATGGGGTTTGCCTAAGCCTACGAAAGGGTATTGATAACATGATGTGCGGATCTGGGTTTGATTTGTTAATAATAATGACAATTTTTCGTCAATAATATAATCAAAAAAACACCACTTTCGCAAATGGCAAGGATATTTTGGTGGTTTGGGGTGAGGGGGTTAGAACAACCGCAATTGTTCAGGCAGCAATCGAAACGTTTTTCGGTGGTGTTGGGTGATTCCATGCAAGCGAATGGCTTCGCGATGTGCGGCAGTGGGGTAACCCGCGTTGGAATTCCAAGCATACATGGGAGATGCTTCGTGCAATTGGTCCATCAATTCGTCGCGATGTGTTTTTGCCAAAATACTGGCCGCAGCGATGTGCAGAAATCGACCGTCGCCCTTGATTTCGGTTTTGTGAGGGACATCGCCCCAAGGTTTGAAACGATTGCCATCCACGGCGATGAATTGGGGGATGGTGCCCAAATTGTCTAGGGCGCGGTGCATCGCCAATATGCTGGCATTCAGGATATTTATTTGATCAATCTCTTGGGGAGAACAGCTGGCCACCGCCCAAAAAAGGGCCTCCTTTTCAATGATGGTGCGCAACGTGTCTCTGTGCGATTTGCCCACCTGTTTGGAGTCGTTGAGCCATGGATGATAAAAATCTTTGGGTAAAATCACGGCCGCAGCAACCACCGGACCGGCCAAACAGCCCCTGCCGGCCTCGTCGCAACCAGCCTCTAAAGCGAAATCACTGATTTGGGATAAAAGCATATTGGGTTTTAGGGCTGATCTCCGGGACGGTCGTTCACGGAATTGGTTGAAGGCATTGGGCTTGAAGCCTTGGATGAGGGTGCCGCGTTGTTGCTGTTGCTGTTGTTACCAAATAAAGCCCAAGCGTATTTCAAAGTGGCTTCTGCCATTTGCCAATAACAAATCACCAGGCCGTCTTTGCCGTATTTCCACCCGCCTTTGATGAAATAATTGCGCACAAATCGCGACAGGCCGGCAGTGAATAATTTAAAAAAAAAAAAAAAAAAAATGCCTGACTGTTTTGGCCAAAAAAATCGTTTCCAAGCCGTGCCGCTGTCCTCAATGTTCCAAAATGATCGAAGTGCAGCACCCCCGATTTTACCAAATTTGATGGCTTGTTTTTTTACCGCATCCAAGTTGGGGTAGGTGTAATGCAAGATATCGCCTTCAATTGAGCCCGTATTGTACTGGGAATCAATGACGAATTTGTCGTGAGGGTTTTTACCAGTCCACGTGCCCGCAGAGCGGTCCCAGAGTCGCATTTTTTTGTCTGGGTACCATCCGCATCCCCGAATTGACCGTTGTCCCAAATGGTTAAGTCTAGAAAATACATAACCTTTTGTTTTTCCGTAGATGAGGCCTTGTTGAATGGCGTTTTTCAGGTTGTGGCGCAAGGGGGGCGATAAACACTCATCAGCATCCAAACTCAATACCCAATCAAAAGTGGCTTGGTCTTTGGCCCAGTTTTTTTGTTGAATGTGGCCTTCAAAAGCGTGTTGAATTACACGGGCGCCTTTACTTGCAGCGATGACTTGTGTGTTGTCTGTGCTAAAACTGTCTACCACCAAAATTTCACTGGCGATATCAGCCACGGAATCAATGCAACGCCCAATATGATTGGCTTCGTTGTATGCGATGATCACTACCGATATGCCCGCTTTGGGATCCACGTTGGCGAAGATAAGAATTAACTCGCCTTGTTAAAATGATTGAGGATTACTTGCCTGCCGGCTTTTGAAACTTTCACATATTCGCCATTGTGAAGTAGCAATGTATTGCCCATGAGCGAGCGAACTTGTTTTTGGTGAACGGCAAAGGAGCGATGTGTGCGAATGAATTGGTTGGGAAGCAATTCCAATATTTTCTTGATGGTTTTTGAAACGATGTAAACCTTGTCTGCGGTGTGAATGCGGGTGTATGAACCAAATCCCTCCAGCAATTTAATGGCACTGGTTTCAATGTAAATGTGTGCTCCCTTCTCTTTGATTACCAAATTGTTTTTGTCTGCTACTTTTCGTTGTTCAAGGCAGTGGAAATAACGGTCGAGGCAATCTTGAATGTCGTTGGCGGTTAAAGGGGCATTGAGGAAATCTCTAATGTTGTAATCCTTTGCCAAACGAATTGAGCTCTGAGCATGCTTGTGATGCGTGCCAATCACAACGAAATAGGCATAACAATCACTTTCAATGATGTCTTCCAAATCTGCGTCCTGATTGAGTAAGTCAACAAAAACCAAAGGAGGGTTCTTTTCATAGTCTGTGCAATACTGATTGAGTAATTCACATGAATTCACATGTTGTAACTCTTTGATTGCCGACCTGAGAGAAATGAATTCTCCGCAAATGGGTGATTTTTGGGTGAGGAAGTACATCGTTTTTGTAATTGTTATGGCAAAACTATTGCTTGTTTGGATGTATACAACTCCGGTCATTTTTTTGTTATGGAAGGTTATGTATGTTATAAAAAATGAAACGAAATATTTGAGTATTTGCTTGGGTTTGTTATATTATATTATAAATTGTATCTTTGAATATTATCAATTATGAAACAATTTCAAAAAATATCG
>JAIYBO010000098.1 GCA_027488495.1 Bacteroidota bacterium
CACTCGCTAATTTCTCCTTTTTTGTAGGTCTTGTAAAGTTTATTTAGAGTCTTTTTGTTTTCAAAGTTGTCTTTTTTGCAACTAAAAAATCCAATTGACAATATCAATGTCATTGTAAAAATTGTCAAAAATTTAATCTGTTGTTTCATCTTGTTGGTCTTTTTAAAACGCCCAATAATTCGTTTATAAACGAAACTAATTCATAAATACTTGAAAAGCAATAACTTTTTGAAAATCCGAAACTCATCTCTAGAAACACGTTTCTCCAGCAGTAAATGAATTTATGGTTCTTATCAAATAAATCTTTATACATCAAAGTACTGATTCACGACTTGAATACTTCAACAAACTGAAGTACCCCACCACCTTTCGTAGTTTTAATCAACAGTAAAACACCATTGATAGTAAACGCGTTATCATAAGCTCCCCCTTGATTAACTAATTCCTCATTTTCTACCCAAACCAAAACGGGATTTCCACCCAAAAACGGCATTTTTATATTTAATTTATTAAATTCGTACAACTTCGGTTATAGAAAATCTGTCTATCGCTCGTAACGAATTAAAAATGATGAGAGTCTTGAGCTTCATATTGACCTTTTTCGCCATCATCGCGAATATCAATACGCTCAATGCTCAATCAGATTTTAGTGCCTCCAATCGCAAAGGTTGTGCACCCCTAACCGTTCAATTTTCCGATCTCTCCACAGGTTCTATCGTTTCCTGGTCCTGGGACCTAGGCAATGGAAACCTCAGTAATCTCAAAAACCCGTCTGCCAGTTACACTACACCGGGGAAATACACCGTGAAACTAACGGTCACCGACGCGTCCGGAAACAAATTCTCCGCCACCAAAACGCAATTTGTCGTCGCCTTCAAATCACCCACCGCCGATTTCTCCGGTAGTCCAAGAACCATTTGTCAAGGCGAATCAGTGAACTTCTCAGACAAATCCACCCCCGGTGATACCACCATCACCAAGTATACTTGGGACATGAACGATGGAACCGTAATTACCGGATCAGCCAACCCAACACACTCTTTTAAAAGTGCCGGCACGTTTCCCATTTCTTATTCTGTGCAAGACGCCAATGGTTGTGTTTCTAAAACCGTTAAACCCGCCTACATCCTTGTAAATCCGAAGCCCACAGCCGATTTCACCACTGATTTTGGTATCGATTGCAAAGCACCATCCATTATCACCTTTACCGATAGGAGCAAAGGCAAAGGCCTAACCGGCAAATGGTCGTTCGGCGATGGCAATGAAAAAACCCTTACAGCGGGCACAAGCATCAGTCATCAATATAACTATCTAGGGAAATACAACGTAAAACTCGTTGTGAAAGACTCTAACGGATGCATGGATTCCGTCATCAGAAATGCAGCAGTAATACTAGAACCTTTCACGGCCAACTTTACTTCAGACAAACAAGCATTCTGCGGCAGCGGTACCGTAAACTTCACCAATACCAGCTCGCCACAAACCGGCGTTAACTCATCATGGGACTTTGGCGATGGCACAACATCTAATCGCGCATTCCCAACCAAAACCTACAACCAACCGGGCAAATACACCGTTACATTAACCATTCAATCGATGTTTCGAAATTGCTCGGCAACGATTACCAAAAAGCAACACATCACCATTCACCCATCGCCAAAAGGAAAAATACACCTGAGTGATTCCGCCCCATGTAAAGTGCCTTTTACCGTTTATGCCACCTACATCGATACGGCTGGCTATAAAAACATTACTTGGCGCGTATCCACCAACAACGGCAAAAACCGCATTCTAGGAAGTAATAACCCCATGCGAATCGATGGCAACAACTATGGGCGATACCTAATTTCTGCCGTGGTAGAAAATAAAGAAGGCTGCATAGACACCATTGAATTTCGATACCTAGAGCCAGTCCTCATCAATGTGAAAGTGGAAGGCCGACGATGGGGTTGCGCGCCTCTGAAAGCATCCGTAAAAGCAAACATCCATTCCAATCACACCATAAAATCCGTGGTATGGGAATTTCACGATGGCGATATTAGAACAGAGCTTGAAGTCGAAAAAATCTTTCCTGATACCGGTGTTTTTGATGCCAAAATAACCGTTTGTGCCACAAAAAATTGCTGTGTGGTCACGCCCTTTAAAGTCCATGTTGGTATGAAAGTAAACCCAGCCTTCTACACCAAACCAAATGGCGAAATCTGTAACAATACAGACAAAATACTATTCCTCAACGCAACACAACACCCCGGCTTTGTCATTGATAGCTTTATTTGGGATTTCGACGAAACAGACGGAATTCAAAAGACCTTATTTACTCCGCCTTGGTCGGTAAGTAAAAAACCCTACGAGAAAACAGACATTTGGCATCGGTACGATAGAGATACAGGTTGGGTGAGCCCAAGTTTATATGCTTATCACCATGGGTGTGAGTCCTTGATAACAAATCGTGACTCCATCAAAATCAAAGCCGCCTTCGCCAAAATTGGGTATTTTATCAATATGTGCGATTCCAATGCATTAATGCTGTTTAACAAATCCAATTTGTACACGCGTTTTGAGTGGATCATCGACAATATAAAGTACACAACAGATACGGTTACACTATCGGCCAAATCTACCCACAATGTAAAACTGAGAATTTGGGACGATTCTACCGGCTGCGCAGATACCACGGTGTGGATGTTTCTGCCCGATCTCTATACTCTCCCTAGCATCGAAGAATTGGGATCCGATCTATGCGAACCAGGATATGTTCGACTTCGTGTTCAAAACGGACCAAAAGACAATGAATGGGTGGTGAACGGTCAAGTGTTTGCAAAAAACCGAAACTATGTAGAAATTCCTTTCGATACTGCTGGGGTTTATATTATTGAATATCGCTCACCGTTCGGAAAATTCTGCGATGGCATACAACTGCGCAGATACGATGTGGGGGAAACTGGTTTGCGCGGGTCGCTTACGCGTTCGCCGGGTTGCTTACCCATTTCTCTAGAGCTTTACGATTCTTCTTACTCGCCCAGAAAGAAACATGTTTGGGTCTTAAGCACAGGAGATACCATTCCCATTACATCAGCTCTCACAAAATACATCGTTAAAAACGCCAACGCAGATACCGTCTGGGCAATCCTAAAATCGAGCGCTACCAAACAGTCTTGTATGCCAACCGCCCGGTTACCCATCGCGATCAGTGGGCCAATTTTTTCTTACCGAGAATTGTGGGAACACAACTGCGATAAGAGTTTGTTCCAAGGTTTTGCAACCCCTTCCCAAACACTAAAATATAGAATCAACTGGGAAATGGGAGATGGCACCACTTATTCCACGCAGTTTGTTCGTCACGGTTTTAAAGATTCTGGCACTTACAAAGTAAAGGTTACAATTACAGATTCTTCGGGCTGTACCGCTGAAGAAGTTCGCAATGTTTACTTCCCAGGTAGCCGACTAAAATTGCGGGTAGCCTATAACATAATTGGTAGCAAATGTGCGCCCATGTTGGTTCAATTTAGAGACTCTAGCAGCACGTCTAACGTGAAAATCGTTAGCTGGAATTGGAATTTTGGCGATGGTACCTCCAGTATATTGAAAAACCCGCAGCACCAATATTTAAAGCCCGGCAAATATTCAATTACACTCACAATCAAAGATTCTTTGGGCTGCTCCGAATCACGAAAGTTCTTAGATCTAATTTTGGTTCCAGGTCCAGACGGACAGTTTACCTTTTCCCCCAAAATGGGTTGCCTTCCCCTTACAGTGGATTTCACCCACACAACATCGGGCTCCATTGCACAGAAAGAATGGGACATGGGCGACGGGGTAGTGAAAACCGGAAACGTATCCAAATACACCTACCAAAATCCAGGTAAGTATATCCCTTCACTGATTCTTAAAGACTCTTTCGGATGCACAAAGGCCATTCAATCGCCAGACACCATCGTGGTTTATGGATTGCCCAAAGTACAAATTCAGCAAAATGGTTTATGCTTGAAGGACTCAATAGAACTGCGTGCTGGAGCCATATTGAATTCCCCGAGCTTAGACAATGTAACCTGGTTGATTGAAGGAAAACAATACGCCGGGTTTGATGTGAAGGTAAAATTGGCCAAAAAGAATCCGCTCGTAAGGGTTTGGGCCCAAAGCAAAGAAGGTTGTGTAGATAGTTTTAATCGCAACCTGAAACTTTACGGTGGCAAAATAGCCATGCAACCCTATGATTCCATTGTGTGTTTGGGAAGCAATTGGAAAGGAGAAGCATCCTACATCTCCGACACAACCATAGTAAAACAAGGATGGTATTTGGATAATTCCTACCAAACCAATGCCTTGAAATTCCAGTTTGTCCCCCCCGGCTCCAACATTTATTTACTACAATTCAAAACCACTGATGCCATCGGTTGTCAAGATTCTTTGAATGCCCCCATCCGCGTTTTAGTTGGTGATACCGTTAGCCCAACAGCCCCAATATGGAGAAGGGTGAGCGTTACAGGCGACAAAAGTCACGAATTGGTATGGGGCAAAAACAACAGTTTTGATTTTAAGCGATACCGCGTTTGGGTTGATCGGGGAGCAGGTTTTCAATCACTCACAGACAAGTCATTACTAAACGATACCATCGCCAATGTGAACGATGCAAATAGTTTGGTTCGAAGCGATTGTTATAAAGTTTCAACAGAAAATTTATGTGGATTTACCCAAAATTTGGCCGATTTGAAACCCCATTGTACCATCGAATTGAAAGGCAAACCGCTGGTGAATGCTTCACAATTGAATTGGTCCCCCTACGTGGGTTGGCCCGTTGATTTTTATACCGTTTATCGACAAAAAAGCACTGCGGTTTGGGATTCCATTGGAAGAGTGAATGGATCTGAACTAACCTTCATTGACACCTCGATCATTTGCTATACTACACACGTTTATCGCGTAAAAGCCAAGGAAATCAATGGTTTGGGAGAATTTAGTTTCAGCGACACCTGTCATGTGAAGCCCATCTACATGAACACTGTGAATCCACCAACCATGCGAAGGGCCACGGTAATCAATGATGATTATGTACGAGTAGATTGGGAGAAACCCGCAACAAACCGGTTCCCGTTGGTAAACTATGTAATAAAAGGAGAACAAATGAGTTCGCCGCTCGGAAATCCATCTTCAGCATCTATTTGGCGATTACCGGCTTCGGAAGACTCTCTGGTTTTAAAGCACCAACAAGTTGATGTTGACCGTTTGAGTTATCGCTACAAAGTGTTGGGCATCGATGCCTGTGGCGATAGTTCTGCATGGACGGCAATCTCGCAATCCATGGTGTTAACCACATCGTTAAACAAAGATTACAATCCAGTATTGCAATGGAATAAATACCAAAAATGGCCGGATGGCGTGAGGGAATATTTGGTTGAGAGAAACATGGGCGAGGGTTTCAAAGTAATTGCCGTTTTATCAGCCAATGAAACAATGCACACCGATGCTTTGAATAGTTTAAACTGCATTCCCATGTTGGAGTATCGAATCACCGCAAATCGGAATCGACAAATACCATCAGACAGTACATGGATGCATTTATCTACAAGTAACGTGAGTCAGCCAGTCACAGAAACCAAGATTTTTGTGCCGAATGCCTTTACTCCCAACAGCAACCGGTTAAATGAGACTTTCCAACCAGAAGGTATCTATATCGCCAGTTACACCTTGAAAATATTTAACATTTGGGGAGAGGCCGTTTTCAGCGAACACGGATGTTCACCAAAATGGGATGGAAATTACATGGGAAAACAAGCACCACAGGGCGTTTATGCCTATCTCATTTTAGCGAAGGGCGTTGATGGCAAGATGTATTACTTCAACGGCGACGTTACCCTGCTCCGTTAAGGATCGATTGATTCAGTCTCCCAATGCTTTAAATGAAATAAGCGTAACATTGATCGTCACTGGAACTTCTTGTAATCGGCATCACAACCATTCCATACAACGCATCCTGCCGCACAAGCGTCTATCACACCACATCACAGTTATGCGGAAACCTTTAATCATCCTATTGTGCCTTTTTCTCCAATTCGCAAATGCGGATGCACAACTCTACTATAACGCCCCCAACGCATCGGCATACAATCCCCTCAACAACAAATACCTCATCACCAACCAAGGCAGTGGTGAAGTGTTTTATATCGATCGCGCTGGCAACAAAACCCTATTTGCCAAAAACCTCAAATCGCCCCGAAACATCGCCTTTCACAAATTGCCCATTGGCTACAGCGTGCTTGTGCTCGACTCCAACCGCATGGTGATTTACGACACCGCCGGCAATCAATTGGGCACCGAAACCGTGAGCGGCATCCAACAAATACAGGATTGCGTTTACGATTCAACCGCCAAAACATTATACACCACAGACCGCGTCCGTGGATGCATCTACAAAACCACCTTCGCCGCATCTTCGCCCTACGCGCCGCATACCACCATTTGGGTGAGCAACATCGTAAAACCCTCTGCCATCCTGCTACAAAAAAACAAAAACAGAATACTACTCGTTCAAGACACCACCAACAGCAACCTCATTGCCATTTCACTGTTGGATTCCTCCGTGCAAACCCTCAGGTCGCTCAACATCAAAAACGCCATGGGACTCGCCGAAGACGCGCAAGGAAATCTCTACATCGCTTCGGTGGGCGACAAATACATATACCAACTCAATAAATACTACAGTGGCAATCCCAAAGTGTTACTCAGCGAACCAAAGCCAGGCGATATCACCATCGTAAGCGAACGCAACGAATGGGTTTATACCTGCATCATCTGCGGCAAAGTCTTTGTGGCCGATATACATCTTTTCGGTCCCGACAGTGAAATTGTAGGCTGCGCGGGCGATAGCGTCACCACCTACAAAAATCCGTTTATCAAAAACATCGGCACCTTTGAACAAGGCAACGAATTCACCCTGGAACTCAGCAACAACCAAGGCGATTTTTCTAAGGGTTATGAACTCAGCCGCGTAACAGATACCCTCATCCCCGCCATGATTTCGGCAGTTTTACCGAAAAATCTCTCCGCGGGCATGGGCTATCGCATCCGATGGAGCAGCACCAAGCCCAAAATCACGGGCTACCTGCAAATGACCCAAATTCTCGAAGCACCCACCTTGTTGCTATCCGATAAGGGGTCTGTTCGATACGACTGCGATGGACTTGGCATTCGTTTGAAAGCCCAGGATTCAGCCATTCTCACTGATTATACCTGGCGTGTAAATGGCAGGGTCATCACAGATTCAACCCAGTTTCTCACGATCAAAGGCCAAAGCCAAAACACCCAGTTTGTACACCTCGAAGCGAAACAATCAGCCACCGGTTGCACAGCCCACGATTCACTGAAAATCATCTATGCGGCATCGCCCCAGGTGCCTCAACAACTCCCCATTATCCGCGTTTGTGCAAACGATTCTGTAATTTTTGGCGACACTTTTACCAATAACACTCACCAATACAACTGGAAAAATGGCAAAGGTTGGAACAGCCAAAACATGAAGCCCCGCTACAAAGCGCTGCAAACAGATACATTTCAATGCACAATTACCTCTACCCAAGGATGTGTATCAACCACCGCTCAAACCTTAACCGTAACCCAATACGATTCCATTCAATGGGTCACCCAGTCCGATACACTTTTAGAAGTCGCATCCAAACAAAAGGATACG
>JAIYBO010000252.1 GCA_027488495.1 Bacteroidota bacterium
AAAAGTGTTGTGAGGGCAAGTGGACTCGAACCACTGAACCCGAAGGCGCGGATTTACAGTCCGCCGCAATTGCCGGTATGCGATACCCCCAAATTCCCACGGTTTCCCGAAGATTTTGGCGCACTTTTATACCTGGAGCCACCAGTCGGGATCGAACCAACGACCTACTGATTACAAGTCAGTTGCTCTACCAGCTGAGCTATGGTGGCTTTTAAAGTTAAGAACGTCCTCCCGTGGTCATTTCCATAAAAGGACTGCAAAAATAGTATTAATTCGCGAATTGTCAAACCCTCTTTGAAATTTTTGCACATAATTTTTTATGTACCACCCCATTATACACCCAACCCACCCCATTTCACAATTACAAATACACCCTTCCGCTTTTCTTTTATACCTTTGCCTACCATGCAAAAGCGCACCAAAATCGTTCTACTGGTCCTACTATCCACCATCGCCGCCGCCCTGCTGCTTTGGAGAAACATGAACCAAACCACCCAAATCTCCCACGATCTATTCGCCCTCAAAGCACCCAATAATATCAATAAAATCACCATCGCCCCCAACAACCCCAAACTGCCCTACCTCACGCTGGAGAAAGTAGATGGGAAATGGATCGCCAGAAATGAGCAATTCACACTCCCCGCAGACACCAACTCCATCAATCAGTTGCTTTTCTGGGCGATGCCAAAACTTCAAGTAAAATGCCCCGTGGCCGATGCCGCCAAAGAGAATGTGATCAAAGACATCACCCTCAACGGTACAAAAGTCATTTTCTCCAACAACAACCAAGAAGTTCATACCATCTTCGTGGGTTTTGCAACGCCCACCCAAGACGCTACCTATATGTACTACCCCGGTATCGAACGCCCCTGTGAAATCACCGTTCCCGGCTTTGTAGGCTACCTCACCCCCTATTTCAATACCAACATTCAACTTTGGAGATCTGTATATATGGTAGACGCCAGCGCAACAGAAATCACTTCGCTAAAAGTTACCTACCCAAACCAACCCCAGCATTCCTTTAAAATCACACAGAAAAACAACCAACTGCAACTGCTCGATATACAAAACAACCCAAAACCAGCAAACCAAAGTCTCATCGCTGGTTACCTCGAACTCTGCAAAACCCTCGCCCGTGAAGCCGGCGAACCCGCACCCATCAATCGCTCTCCACAAAAAATCAAATCCATCGCCCAATCAACCCCCGTGGTGATGTTTGAATACGAATTCACCACACAACCCCGCAAAACCATCTCCATATATAATATGGATGTCACCGAAGGCGAAACCTATACCATGGAAACCAAAGACGGCACACCCAAAACCGTTGAAACCACCCTGTTCTGGGCCAAATCAAACGAAGAGCCTACCCTATGGACCATGCAAGAAGTCATTCTCAAAAATCGAATCAAAACTCTTTCAAACTTTCTCCAACCCTAACTTCGTAGCGTGAAATTCCAATTTGCCGTCATCGCAGCCATTTTTGGATTGATATCTTCCGGACCCACAGGCGCCGTCATCGGATTTTTGGTTGGCATGTACATAGACTATGTCAATGGCCCCAAAGACGAGCCCAATCCGTCTGATCAAAAAAACAGATTCCAAAATCATAGCAACAGATACCCGCCAGTAGATTTCAAAAACTCTTTGCTCATCCTCATCGCAGCCATCATGAACGCCGATGGATCCGTGCTAAAGAGCGAGCTGGAACTGGTAAAAGGCATGTTGGTACGAACCTATGGCGAAGACGAAGCCAGGCAACTTTTACTCCGCCTGCGTGACTACCTCAAGGAATCACACAACTTGGCCGAAGTCTGCAGAAACCTGAGAATGCGAATGAGCTATTCTCCGCGCTTAGAACTGGTTCACGTGCTTTTCAGAATTTCTCGCGCCGATGGTGAAATTTCCCACGCAGAAATCCAACTCATCCAACAAATTGCCACCCAATTGGGTATCAGCACGCCAGATTACCTTTCCATCAGAGCGATGTTTGTGTCATCCCCAGATAGCGACTATCAAATTCTCGAAATCCCCACCTCGGCAACCGAAGAGGAAACCAAAAAAGCCTACAGAAAAATGGTCATGCGTTTCCACCCCGATCGATTGCAAGGGCTAGACGATTCAGAGAAAAAAGCCGCCGAGGGCAAATTCCTCAAAGTGCAACAGGCCTACGAGAACATCAAAAAATCCAAAGGCTGGAGCTGATGCGCGTACACATTGCTCTCTTTTTCGTTTCCCTGCTTTATGCGATATTGTTTTCTTGGGCCGGTCAAATCATGCCCAATTATCTGCGTCCAGAAGCGTTTGTGATGCTTCGTGTGATCACAGCCACAGCCCTGTTTTATTTGTTCTCGCTCACACAACCCAAAGACCCCATCCAATGGAAAGCCCATGGCTGGGAGTTCGCCATTTGTGGTTTCTTCGGCACATCCGCAAACATGTACCTCTTTTTTCATGGCCTTGCACTCACCTATCCCATCAATGGCGCCATACTCATGTTGGTTACACCGCTTTTTGTTGGAATTTTCGACCACATTCGATTAAAGGCCCTGCCAAAAACATGGTTCGTTTTGGGCACACTCATCGCCGCAGCAGCCAGCATTTGGCTCATGGTAGGCAAAGGCGCAACCTTCACCGCGCAAACGTTAAAAGGTGATCTACTCGTGGCGATCAACGCTTTGTTCTATGCGGTTTATTTGGTGCGTGTCAAAAAAATCGCCCACATATACAAACCCATCACCATCAATAAAATCACTTTCACCTTTGGCACAATTTACATGCTTCCCATTGGTTTGATAGCCCTCACGCAAACCCCTTTCCACACATTCACACCCCAAATCACAGCCAAAGTGATTTACATCTTATTTTTTACTTCCTTCCTCGTTTATTTGCTCAATTCATACGCTGTAAAAAAGGCCGGTCCCACCCTCGCCGGATTGTATATTTATCTTCAACCCGTATTGGCCACAGCCATAGCCATACTTCTCGGCACAGACCAGCTCAACCTAGCCAAAGCCACCCTCATGCTCATCATCATGGCAGGCGTATTTTTGGCCACCCGTTTCTCTCCCAAATAATCTAAAAAAATCGTTATCTTTGCATTTTAAACAGTTATGCGTACCAAAGAAGCCAACGACATCATCAACAGCGTCATCGACAGTGTAGAAAAAAGCGGTATCAACGCCGATAGCATCATTCCTCAGCTACAAGCTGCCCGCGAACATGCACTGAAAGAAAACGACCCATTGGTAACCCGCGCATTGCGCTTGGCTTGGCAGCACGTAGAATCCAATGAGGCTTTTGACATTGAACTTGCAGAGGAAATCGAAACCCCAGAAGACAATTTTGTATACTTTTTGTCTTTGATCGTTCGATGCGAAAACACCCTCAACCGCGATGAACTTCGCGTGATGACCAATCAGTTACAGCAAGTAGCCTAACCCGATGCAGGGGATTCGACCCCATATCGCTCGCGTTCTTTTGGCCCTAACACTGTTGTTTCAGGGCAACTTCCCACACACCCATTTTCATTTCAATTGGTTTGAACTCAGTCACCATGAAGTTCATGAATCCATACACACGCACAGCCATGATTGCGAATCTCAAGCACACTTATCAGAGGATTGTTCGGCTTGTGACTTTGCAAAAACAAGCTTAATTCACTTTTCTCCGGAAAGCACAATTCCCTCTGAAGCACTGGGATATAGGTACCCAAAGTGTCCTGTAAACTCAACAAAAAAACAATCTGCTTTACCCACAAAAAACAAGGCACCGCCTTTGGCTTGATTTCCCGATTCTTTCCCGGTACAATCAAACCAAAACAACATGAAAAAACACTCCTTTGGGTGCCTTTTATTTCTATTTATTTTTGGCGATCTCATCGCCCAGAAATTGGACTGCCCCTACCAAATCCAAGTTTGTGTAATTGGAGCACAACCCTTTTCAGAAATAATAAAACCCCTTGCACATGCAGAAATTTTCATCGAAAAAGACCATCGTAAAACCTTTACCGATGACAATGGCATGGCCAGCTTTGAGAAGCTTTGCAGTGAACATGTAGACATCGAGATTCATTACAATGGTGTTCATCGCCACATGTCGTTAAAAGCCTCAATAGACCCATCGAAATGTCATTTGATACAGCTCGATGATTCTCTGTCGCCCGTCAAAATCGTACAAAAAGACAGCCTCGCAGCTACTTTCCAATCCCCAAAGCACCCAGAATCATTATCTACGGCATTCATCACCGCACACAGTCAAAGAACTCAAGGCGATGTGCTTCGAGCCAACCAAATCCAAATTGCCCCGCAACAAAACATGGCAAAATCATTGGAACCACTGCCCCTAACCCAAACACTTTCGTCTGGTATGGGCATTGGAAAACCCGTGGTGCAAGGCATGTTTGGACAACGACTGCCCATTCTCAACAATGGCTTTAGGATGGAAGGACAAACTTGGGGACTAGATCACGCACCTGAAACCGACATTTGGGGGGTTCAATCTGTGATATTGCTAAGAGGCACCGACGCATTGGCCGTTGCCGCAGACGCATGGGGCAACGCGATCAACCTAGTAAATCAATACGATTTCCACGAATACAACCGGGATTTCACACAGTTGATTTCGATGCAAACCAACGGCGGAGGAATCCATGTGGCAGGTAAATACCTCAAAGGCCGGCCCAATATTCCAGCACACAACAAACACGCTTTTGGCAAAGGCTTTTATTTATTGTATTCAGGAAGAATCACCGGAAACTACTCCACGCCCACCCATACCTTGAAAAACACCGCCACCAAAGAGGGCAGTCTATCCCTTGGGAACCTTTGGAGTAGTAAAAAAGGCTATTGGGGGATACCCGCAGTTTCGCACAGAGAATTTCACGCAAAAGCATACGCCTTTCAAGGGGGTATTTTCGCGGAAAGCCACATCGGCAACATCAACGACCTTCTGGCTGCGATGCAGCGAGAAACGCCGCTATACAACGCCCCTTTTTCGTACAAAATTGGCAAGCCGCAACAGCAAGCCTTTCAAGTTCAGGTCAGTTACAACAACCTCAATCGCGTATTAGGGAAATACCAGGTTCATCACAAATTCTCACTGCAATCCAACCAACGATTGGAGTTCGACCCCCACAGAAGCAGCACAAAAACGTTTGCACAACTCAATCTTTGGCAAGGCTCGATTATCCAATATACAGGATTTGAAAAAATCAATGCCAAATCTTGGAAAGCACGATGGGTATTTCAAAACACCAGTCAATGGCAGCGATATGGTGGGTATTATTTCTTACCCAACTACCAGCAATGGCAACCCAACCTGCACTTCTATTTGGGCAACAAATCCAATCCAAAAGCGGAACACGAATTTGTAGTTAGAACTGACCTTTTGATCCGCAATGCCTTCCCAAAAAGCAATGGACTTACAACCGAAGTGTGGAAACGTCACATGGGCCCATCCGCAGCATATTCTTTCCATGCCAAGCACAACCAAAATCATTGGAACATCAACGTCAGTCAACTTTGGCGAGCACCCAGCGTAAACGAACTGTACACCCAAGGCGTGCATCACGGGGCGGCAGCTTATGAACAGGGAAACGCAACGCTCAAACCCGAAAGCGGTCAAAAACTGGAAATCTTGTATGCGAGGTTGTTGCCAAACGCAGAATTCCGATTCACCACATTTGCCCAATATTCTGCAAACTTCATTTCGCTCTTTCCAATGCAAACCCCAGTGCTTACGGTGCGGGGCGCATTTCCAGGCTATGAATACAAACAGATGCCAACCTTTTATGCGGGCGCAGAAGGACAATGGATGAAGCGATTCAAACCCTTGGAATTACAATTATCGGCTCGGTTCGGGGCGATGTACGGCAAGGTCTTTCCATCCCCATCGCAAACCGCGTTATTCCCCAATTTCTTGCCCTGTCCGAAAGGCAGCATCCAACTACAAAAACAGTGGAAAAAAGCCTCTTTCAACATAGACGTTCAGGGCGTTGGGAAACAGCCTTTTTATTCTCCCGGCACAGATTTCCTGCCTCCGCCCGATGGATATGTTGTAGTGAACGCGCAACTCCAATTGTTCAATTTGGGCAGAACGCAACACGCCAAATGGGTCATTTATGCGGAGAACATCGGCAACAAAAAATACCGCGACTACATGGATCGATTCCGTTATTTCACAAACCAAGCCGGCCAAAACTTCGGGGTAAAGTGGATTTACGATGTCCATCACCACGATGAACACAAACACCATTGATCACATCGAACAAAAAATCACATCGAATAAAAAAACTTAAAACATCATGAAAAACATCAAATTAAATCATTTTTTCAAGGCAATTATAGCCATGGCACTCACTTCTAGCACACTGCTACAATCCTGCGGCAGAGAGGAAGAAGAAGGCGAACTCATCACAACGGTATCGCTCAGTATCAACAACTCCGGAGGCACTCCCACAACATACACTTGGAAAGACCTCGACGGACCAGGAGGAAATGCCCCCACCTTACCAGACACCATCAAATTGGGCGTTATCACCCCAGGTGGCAACCCATATACCGCCACTTTGGAATTCTTCAACGAACAAAACGGTTCAAAAGAAGACATAAAAAAAAAAAAAAAAAATGAAGGCCACGACCATTTTGTGTGTTACGAAATTGCCTCTTTGAGCATGCCTCCCACAGGGCTCAACATCACGCCTACCGACAAAGACAAAAACAACCTTCCCATTGGTTTAAGCACGGAGTGGACTTGCGGAGGCTCAGA
>JAIYBO010000033.1 GCA_027488495.1 Bacteroidota bacterium
TCAAATGAAAAAAGCAATGTGGTCTATCTTGGTAATTGTGGTGGTGGTAGGGATTTCTCTGCTTGTGGTTGCGTTTAAATCGCGCGATATCGAAACACCCGATTATAAGGTGGTGAAAAGTTTGGGCGATGTTGAAATTCGGCGTTACCCCAAAATGGTTGTTGCACAAACCTCATTAGCCAGCAACTCTTTTGAAAATGGAGGTAGCAACGGCTTCAGGACCATCGCGGGATATATTTTCGGGGGCAACGAGGCCAATCAAAAAATCGCCATGACGGCCCCGGTGGTGATGAACATGGGAGATTCTGCCACCATGTATTTTGTGATGCCCAAGGAATACAGCAAAAACCAATTGCCCACCCCCACTTCTAAAAACGTTCAAATCTTGGAGGAATCCGAAAAAACGTTGGCGGTGATTTCTTATGGCGGATTTTCATCAGACAAAGACATCGAAAAGTATCGTGAGAAATTGGCAGTAGCGCTAGAGCAAAACCAAATTCAAACCAAAGGAAACTACATGTACATGGGTTACAATGCGCCATGGGATGTGGTTAACCGCCGAAACGAGGTGGCCATTGAAGTGATCTTGGAATAATATCAGGCCACATCGGCCTCAATATCTGCCGCGAAGACCCGCGACCAACCAACGGCCATTTGCGATTATCCTTAATCAAATCCATCAATTTTACGGAATATCGCAAAAACTACATTTTTGAATGGGAATTGCCATCAATTATCCGTTGTTTTGCCTTTCATGTCGATGCTGTTGTACCCCTTTGCCTGGAGATATTGGTCCAAAAACACCATATATACCCCATTGGCGAGCATCGTTTTGTTGAGTTGTTTTTTACGTAAAGGGAAACCCTTTTTCTGCACAGCGGCCAACCCCAAAATCACCATGGCCGGATTGGCCAACGATTCCAAATACGAAGTTTACAAACACATCCCCTCCAAATACATCCCCACAACGGTTTTTGTTCCCAAAGAATCAACCTGGGAAGAGGTGAAAAACCTGTTTGAGACCCATCGATTGGCGTTTCCGATTTTCGCGAAGCCCGACATTGGAGAAGGCGGTTTGGGGGTGAAGAAAATTGCCAATTGGGAAGGCCTTCAAGAGTACTATCAATTGCATCACATCGATATCATCCTTCAAAATTGTATCCCGTATAGTATGGAATTTGGTGTGATGGTGCATGACGCCAACGGGAAGTTAGAAATCAGCAGTTTAACGGAGCGAGCCCATTTTCAGCTCATCGGCGATGGCACAAGTTCCATTTTGGCGTTGATCAAAGCCAACAAAACCTATCGATTTAGGGCAAAAAAAATCTTGAGTGCATTGGGTGAAGACGGCCAAAGAGTCCTTAACAAAGGAGAAGTATTTAAACCGATTTCCTTGGGCAATTGGAGTTATGGGGCCACGTTCATTGATCGCAGAGAATGGATCAATGATGAGCTCACGGCGATCTTCCAAAAAATGAATGATGAGATTGGCATGGTGCACGTGGGTAGGTACGACATACTCACACCCTCTTTTGAAGCGATGTTGCTGGGCGAGTTTCAAATTGTTGAAATCAACGGCATCAAAAGTGAATTGATCCATGTTTTCGACCCCAAATACAATTATTTCAGCGCTTATGCACAAATTCTGAAACACTGGTATTTGATGTATAAGATTGCCAAACGGAACGTAAAAGCCGGGGCAAAACCGGTTCCCTATCGCATCGCAGCGGAACATATGCTATGTCATTTCCGCAGCAGAAAATTAGAAATTCCCACCCGAAAAAATTGATCATTTTGGCTTAATTCGTCGGGCCCAACAAATCCGCTTCTCGACGATTTTTGTGGATTTCTTTTGTCTCAAACCCCAATTCAACATATCCATTTCTGGTTGTATCTTGATTGGCTATGTCTGATAAAAATTTTAACAATCCATGGGAAGACCCAATGAATTTGGGCTTTGAGCACAGCGAAAAAGCCAACCCCATCTTAGACCAATTGGAGGCATTGAGCAACGCCATCGTTCAGTTGCAAGACACACCCAACGTTTCGTTAACCGAAGTACCCAACTTGCTTCACGTCGCCAAAGAGCTCCAATTAAATCCCACGCAAACCGCCATACTATCTCTGGTGGCATTGTCGACCCCCAGCTGTGACCCATTAACGGAAAAAACGGTCATCAAACTGCTCTCACATTTTTTCAATGGTAAGCGCGCCATCGTGCAGCAATCCATCCAATCGCTGATGAACGACAAAATCATTTCGAGGGACATGGAATCAGAAACAGATTTCCATCTCACACATCGTTACAGACGGGCCCTGCATACTGGTGATATCAATGCGATCATCGCCCTCAAGCCATTTGGGCTATTGCCTTTTTTGAGAAATTTCATCGACCAGGTGATGAGCGATCACAGCTATCATCCCTACGGGCGAATGATAGGTCCGAGTATCCAATTAACGGATCACAATTTGTGCGTCGACAGAAACAGACATTTGGCTTGCGTGAAATATTTGAAAAGGAAGATTGAAAATCATCCGCAAGAAGATATCGGCGCGATGTTGTTTTTGGCGGTTTTGGCAAGGCGCGTAATTGTAGACGAGCCAGTGACGTTGAGTGAATTTTTTGAAAGCATAGACAAGCCCCACTGGGAAGTGAAATCATTCAAAAAAAGCGAAATACATACTGAAAGTTGGGCGCCATTGAAAGACGGCTATTTTGAGGTTTCGGGCAAAGATTTGTTGGATGACGATTTGGAAATTGCCATCACCGATGAGGGGATATCCGCCCTTTTGCCTGAACTGAGCGCAGATGTTTTGGAGAGTTTGTTGGAAGCCAAGCAAATTACTGTGCCCCACAAATCCCCAGAGAACATTCACCCACAAAACCTAATATTCGACCCCTCTACTGAAGCTTTACTCAGGCCCATGCACAAACTCATGCAGCCAAAAATCAGGCAGAAAATCAACCAAAAATTGAATCCCAAGCACCAAGGCATTTGCATTTTGTTGTATGGCCATCCGGGTACGGGCAAGACCGAATTCTGCTTGCAGTTGGCCAAGGAGCACAACATGCCCATCATGGAGGTAAATGTGGCCAACATTCAAAACAAATGGGTGGGTGAAAGTGAGAAGAACGCCCGAAAACTGTTCAAGCAGTATGCGAAATTGCGAAAGCAATCGAACCGTGAGTGCATTTTGCTTTTCAATGAAGCAGATGCATTGTTCAGCAAACGGGTGGATGTAGACAGCTCTGTAGACGCCATGAACAACGCGCTAAAGAACATCTTTCTCGAGGAAATGGAACAATTCAATGGTGTACTCATGGCCACAACCAATTTAACAGGCAATTTAGACCCTGCCTTTGAGCGAAGGTTTTTATTCAAGGTACGATTTGATCGACCCACACCCGAAACCACAGCAAAAATTTGGCAGCAATATTTCAAGGGAATGAATGCAGATGATGGCAAAAACTTGGCCCATCGATTTGATTTCTCGCCGGGTGAAATATCGAATATTCAGCGGAAGTACATCATCGAAAAGGCGTTGGGCAATACCTCCAAGCGCTTCGATTTGATTTTATCGCTCGCAGGAAATGAAAAAATACAATCATCACCCAGAAATGGACAAAAAGCGATGGGCTTTTAGGGTTAGCGCTTTATCCAACATTTGAGGTGATTGTTGAACGACTGATTCACCAAATCATAATTCAGGGGCATTTCATCGCCCATACCATAATACGAAGCCACGCGGGTGCCTTTGGGCATGTTTTGCAACTGTTTGCGAACAAAACCCGCGTAAATGTGGTAATAATCCTCATCCAATTCGATGGATTCATCGATCGCAGAAAAAGGCTCTAGGTGTTCATAAAACGGATTGTACAGGTAAAATCCCGTGTAATCCTTGAAATTCAAGTTCATGGCATTGCCACACAAGAAACTCACGTTGTTGAGCCCCGATTGATCGGCCAATTCATCGGCCATGGTGCTGAGTGAATTCCTTTGTTCGATGCCAAAAAAGTGGGCATGCTCCATGAGTGCCGCGCCCATCAAACAGAATTTACCCACGCCAGAACCCACATCCAAAATGCGGTGTCCCCGCCCCTCCTCCGCGCACAAAAACTGTACGGCTTGTAAGGCCACATCACAGGGTGTGTAATGCGTGGATGTATGACGTTTCGTAAATGCATTCAAACAAGCATCAAATTGCTCATCGGAAACCACATCGCCCCGTTTGATGGCTTGAACCCACGCTGATATCCCTGATTTCATTGGACTTTGCTCGATGCTCTATCCTGCATCAAATGTGGTTCAAATTTACTTCAATTCAGCGCCATCCCATCAGTTGCGATTTTCCGTATTTTCAAAAAGTAAATTTACGGATTATCACAAGTCGATTTTTCCTTTCACGCCTTTGCTTTAGTTTTGATTTACTATCATCAAAAACACGAAATTTCATGGAAACAAATGCATTGAATTGGCCCTCTCAGCGCAACAAACGCAAGTGGGCAATCATTTGGTTGTTGTTCATTTTTATCATGATTTTGATCTCTTCTTGTGCCGTACAACCGCGTTACCACAACCGGGGATTTCACGTTACTTTCTCGCAACCCTCAAAGCATCAAAATATTGCGCTGGCGCAAAAATCCGCCCATCGAAGTAAAAACACAGACACTGCAAGAGCCATGCACATCCCGGCAAATCTTATCAACGCTGGGGGTGATGAGTGGTGGTTGTATCACAAAAGACTTACAGACAGTATTACCGAACCCTTGCGCACCATGACCATCGTGGGCGACACCTTCACCATGCACGGGAAATTGGTGGGCGCCAATGAAAACGGCATTTTCTTATATAACCCACACGAGCCCTTGTTTTGGGTATCCAAGCGAACCTATGGGAAAATGCAAACCGCCATCCGAGAGCACGTTTTGTATGTCCCATATAAAAACATCAACAAAATCAAAACTGGTGGCACTTTGGCTAGTAGGTTGGAAAGGATTTTAGATTTACTATTCAAGACGCTGTTTTGGGCCTTGGGTGTTATTGGGTCAATTTTCGGAATAATCACCGCAGACAATACAATTTTTAGTGGTTCTTCTACCCTCGAGGTCATCATTGTTGTGGCTGCCATTTTGGCCTTCGTTGCGGCATTGATTGCCACCATATTGCTGAGCATCGTTTTAGTCCCAATCGTTTTCTTAGCGATGTTGCCCTTTAGCCGAATGAAAGGTCGGTTTTGGGCCATCAACAAAAAGGTGTCTCGGGGAAAGGCATTTTTTGAATTCATCAAAGCCAGAAACGAGCGCTATCGTCTATACAAAGACAATTTCTAGGGCTTAGGGGTATCGTTTTTTATGGGCGGAGACACCGCAGTATCCGATTCCAAGATCAACATGGGAATACCCATAGTATTGGGTTTGGAAATGTACTCCTCCCCATTGAGTACCGAATTGAGAATGCTCTTACGTTTTTGATAGAGATTCCCTTGCTCGTCGGTATGCATCACATTTTTCTTACTTAACAGGTTGCCCGAAACCACCCGATCGGCCATTTGCTCTAAATCTGTTAACACAAATTCTTCCGTATTGTATCGCGAAATCACATGACCATCTCTCCTGCCCTCAGAAATCATCACCAATGGAAAATCATTGGGCGTGAATTGGCTATTGGAAAACCAACGGTGGCTATTTACCCATTCCGGAAAGTCGTTGCCGCTTGGATCGCCATTGGTTCTGTGCACTTTAGACGGCGACAA
>JAIYBO010000042.1 GCA_027488495.1 Bacteroidota bacterium
CACCTTTCTTTACATTTGCACCGCAAACAAACCCATCTTAACTTGCCATTTCATTCATCCTTTCCATGAACAACGTAGAAAATCGTTTCATTACCCTGGTTGCCATCATCTATTGCGTGGGCATTATCGGATTTATCGTGCCTTCACTTAACGCCACTTTTATTTGGCTCACCCCATACAATATCATCGCAGCCTTTGTCTTTGCCTGGATATTTCATAAAAAATGGGAAGCCAAACATGTAGCCATCATCCTTGCAGTGGGGGCATTGGGATTTTTCCTCGAATATGCCGGCGTAACCACCGGAAAAATATTCGGCAGCTACCATTACGGTAAAACTTTGGGCAGAGGTTGGCAAGGTGTCCCCTACTTGATCGGACTCAATTGGGCCGCCCTCATCTTCTTCACCTCAAGCCTATTGGCTGGCAAGGTAAACAACCCCTACGGTGCTTCGTTCTTGGGGGCAGCTATGATGACTGTGTATGACTTTTTCCTAGAACCTGTAGCCATGAGATACGATTTCTGGCATTGGCACAAAGGCATCGTTCCAACCCAAAACTACATCGCTTGGTTTGTTGCCGCTTTTCTATTTCAACTGCTATTGCACTTAAATACAAAACCCCAGCGGAATAAAATGGCCGGGGCCATGTTTCTTATCCAACTGGGGTTCTTCCTAATACTATATGTCTACATCAGAGTATTCTGATATAGCACATCAAAACACTATACGTACATCGCTTCAATCTCGTCGGCGTACTTCTCCATCACCACCTTGCGCTTGATCTTCAAGGTAATGGTCATGTCACCTGCCTCCACACTGAAAGGCTCACGCTTCACAACGAAATCCTTGATGCGCTCAAACTTGGCCAAATTTTCACTCAACTTTTTCACGTCCTCTTGCATCCATTTCTTGATTTCCTCATCCTGAATGAATGGATCAGACACCTCAAAATAATCTTTTCTGCCGCCAAAAGCCGTTTTCAACTCATCCATGTTGGGATGTATGATGGCTGTTAAATATTCGCGCTTATCACCAATGATGAATACTTGCTCCAATTTTGGACTGCGCAACAACACGTTTTCAATCTGGGTTGGATAAATGTTTTTACCCAAAGACGTTTTCAACATGTTTTTCAATCGATCCGTGATCTTCAAATAACCGCGATCAAACTTTCCGATATCGCCAGTGTGAAACCATCCCTCCGCATCAAACACCTCTGCGGTGGCTTCCGGACGATTCCAATATCCTTGCATCACATTCGGGCCCTTCACCAAAATCTCGCCTTCTTCGCTCTGATAATTGGGCTCAAATGAATCATACGTTTGCAATGCCAATATCTCTTTCGTTTCGATGTTTTGAATCGCTACCTGCTGTCTGGGCGCAACCCTTCCCACCGTTCCATAAACCTGACGCTCAAATTCGTTCACAGTAACCAGCGGACTGGTTTCACTCAATCCATAGCCTTCCTGAACCCGCATACCCAAATTGGCAAAAAACTCGCCCACATGCACGGGCAAAGCACCGGCACCACTCACAAACATCTTCAATCTTCCGCCCATTTTGGCTTTGATCTTTGAATACACCAACTTCTCCGCAATGGCCACTTGCATCGCCAATAGAGGACCCACCATTTTACCGTTATCTCTCTTCACCCTCGCTTCACCGCCAACCTTCAAAGCCCACAAGAAAATCTTCGCGCTAGCCCCACCCTTCTCTGTAGCACTCTTATACACTTTATCATGCACACGCTCCAACAAACGGGGCACCGCTGCCATCAACGTAGGCCTCATTTCTTGGATGTTCTGTGCCACCTTATCGATATTCTCTGCAAATGCCACTTGAGCACCGATATACGTACTCAAATACATCGTCGCCAATCGCTCAAAAACGTGACTCAAAGGCAGGAAGCTCAAATAAAGATCATCCGAGGTGATGGCTGGACACAAATCTTTGGCGTCGTAACAGTTGCTCATGAAGTTGTAATGCGTGAGCATCACCCCTTTCGGCATACCCGTAGTACCACTGGTATAGATCAATGTAGACAAATCAGTTTTTTCCACTGCATGAAATCTGGACTCCACCGCATCCGCGTGTTTTTCAACCAACGCCTGACCTTCCACCCTCACAGTTGCAAAATCCGTGTAAATGCCTCCACTCTCCAAATCGGATGGCATACACACCACACGCATGACAGTATTGCAATCTGATTGTACTTTTTTAAACTTTTTCAACAAGAACGCGTTGCCCACAAACAGTACTTTCGCACCGCTATCGTTCAATATGTAAGCCGTTTCCTCATGGGTAAGCGTAGGATAAATTGACACATTCACCAAACCCAGTTTTTGTATGGTTTGATCGATGAAATAATATTCAGGGCAGTTATCGAGCACCATCGCCACGCGATCGCCCTTCTCCAAACCCAATTCCATGAACCATGAGCCAATCTGTGCCACACACTCCAGCACATCTTGATATGTATATTTCTCCCAAACCCCCTTCTCTTTGGCGAACATCACCGGGTGATTCAAACTGTGAATTTCAGTGGCCGCATGCACGTAAAACTCATGCAACGAATTAAAATTGGGCTCTGGTTTTTGTATTATGCTAGACATATAATTTGCTTTCCTTCAAAGGTTATTTAGCAAATATGTCTGAAAAATGCGTGATTCCCAAGCACCTCGGGAAAATTCCCTGCTTTGATGAGCAATTAAACAGCCTCGGCTTCCACCGCAACCACTTCAGGAACCATGCGCTTCAGCAAGTTTTCGATACCCGCTTTCAATGTCATGGTACTGCTCGGACAACCGCTGCAACTGCCCTTCATCTGCACAGTAACAACCCCATCCACAAAACTCTTGAAATCAATGGCACCACCGTCCATTTCAACCGCTGGGCGAACATGATCTTCCAAAAGCTGTCTGATCTTACGCTCAATTTCCGTTTCCTGTTCGGGCGATAAAACCGTTTTTGGCGATACGATTTCTTTTCCCTGTTCGATCCACTCCGTGAAAAAGTTGCGCAAATCAGGAATCAAATCAAACCATTCGTAATCCTCATTCTTGGTGATACTTACGAAATTGTTCATGATAAATATCCCTTTCACAAATGGCATCTCGAACAACGCTTTCACCAATGCGCCACCATCCTCGGCTTTTTCAGCACTGCGAAAATCAGCACTGTCGTTTGGCAACAACATTTTGTTGGCCACAAACTTCATGCTCTCAGGATTTGGCGTAGCCTCTGCATATATGGTTACAATGTCGTTCAAGCTTTTTTCCATAACACCACAAAATTAACGAAACTTTTTTCGATTTACCACGCTTATTTAGATTGTTTCTAAAACCAAACAACAAATCGCATCATTCATCGCACAACAACGCCAACCTGCCCCCGCAGATACCGAAAACACGAACCCATTGGGTTGAAAAAGCAATGCATGAATTGTTGATAGATTCTTGCATTTTCAGTTTGCCACTTACCATCAGAATCCCATCTTTGCATATTGTCAAAATCCACCATTCATCCCCAGTATTATATCCATCAAAACCTTTCAAAATGACCAAAGCCAAAACCACTTTTTTCTGTAAAACCTGCGGCTTCGAAAGTCCAAAATGGATCGGCAAATGTCCGGGATGTAGCGAATGGAACACCTTCGTAGAGGAAATCAAACCCACAAAGCAAACCACGGCTTGGAAAAAAAGCGGCCGGAAAATCGCCGAGCCCAAACCCCTGCATGCCATTCAAGCCAACCAAAGTGAAAGACTCATCCTTCCAGACGAGGAACTGAATTTGGTATTGGGCGGCGGATTGGTTGCCGGTGCCGTTGTATTGCTGGGCGGAGAACCAGGTATCGGCAAAAGTACTTTGCTCCTGCAAATCGCCTTACAAACCTCTGCCAAAACCTTGTATGTTTCCGGTGAAGAAAGCGAAACACAAATCAAATTGCGCGCCGAAAGATTGGGATTTGGTCAGAGCACTTGTGAAATCCTCACAGAAACACTGCTCGAAAACATCAAAGATGTCATTGCAAAAGATCAGCCCGAACTGTTGATCATCGATTCGATACAAACGCTTTACAGCGACCAACTGGATGCCACGCCAGGCAGCATCTCACAAATCAGGGAGTGCGCAGGGCAATTGCTGCAATTTGCCAAAGAGAACGACGTGCCAGTTTTCCTCGTCGGCCACATCACCAAAGATGGCAATTTGGCGGGACCCAAAATCCTTGAGCACATGGTAGACACCGTATTGCAATTCGAAGGCGATCGCCACCACGCCTATCGCATCATCAGAACCTTGAAAAATCGCTTTGGGAGTACGCAAGAATTGGGCATTTACGAAATGCATGGCGCCGGACTCAAAGGCGTGAAAAACCCTTCCGAAATCTGGCTCGCACAGCGTGAAGAAGTATTATCGGGCATCGGCATCGCCGCAGTATTGGAAGGCGTTCGACCACTGTTACTCGAAACCCAAGCCTTGGTAAGTACCGCAGTTTATGGCACGCCCCAGCGCTCCGCTACCGGCTATGACCTGAGACGACTCAATATGCTATTGGCCGTGCTTGAAAAACGGTGTGGATTCAAATTGGGTCAGCAAGATGTATTCGTGAATTTGGCTGGCGGATTGAGATTGGAAGACCCCGCATTAGACCTTGGCTTAATGGCCGCCATCATGAGCAGCTTTTATTCTGAACCCCTGCCCACAAAATGTGTCTTCTCGGCCGAAGTAGGACTCAGTGGCGAAGTAAGGGCGGTTCAACGGGTAGAACAGCGCATCGCAGAAGCAGAAAAACTGGGATTCACCGACATCGTCATATCAAAATACAATAAGTTCAATCAAGAACACTCAGGCAAAATCAAAGTGCACAGCTTTGGGAGAATCGACGAGGTATTTGGCTGGCTCTTCGGTTAAGCGCCCATCCATTTTTCTTTC
>JAIYBO010000163.1 GCA_027488495.1 Bacteroidota bacterium
ATACTCTGACTTCGCGCATCCAAACTGGCCAAATAACTGCTAGCCCTGCCTTCAATTTCGAAGCTAATGACCACGTCGTCACTCACCACCACTGGTCTCACATTTAAGTTGTGCGGAGCGATGGGTGTAATCACCATGCTATCGCTTTTGGGGAAAATAATTGGACCACCGCAACTGAGCGAATACCCCGTACTACCTGTAGGCGTTGAAATGATCAATCCATCACTCCAATAACTATTCAAAAACTCTCCGTTCAAGTAGGCGTGCACCACTATCATGCTGGAAGTTTCCTTTTTGTGAATCACAAAATCGTTCAGCGCATAATTGTAATCAAACAAGGGATGAGAAGAATCCAACTGCAACAAACTGCGCTGCTCAATGCTGTAATTCCCCTTTTCAATATCGTCCAATGCATGTTGCAAATTTTCCAACTGCACATCAGCCAAAAAACCCAATCGCCCTGTATTTAGGGCCAAAATGGGAACCCCGGTATCCCTTACAATGCTCAGCGTATCCAAAATAGTTCCATCGCCACCTACACAAATCAACACATCGGCCATGGTTTCACCTTTCACAAAATGGTCGAATACCCGCACTTGCATCCCCGACTCAATGTTCATGTGAACGTGATCTTCCAAGGATGGCGGTAGCCAAATTTCATGTCCTCTCGCGGCCAAAGCCATCAACAACTCCCCAAAACCCGCCTGGTGCTTGGGATCACGAACTGATTTGGCGTATACGGCAATTCTCATATCTACAATGCGTGGTAAAAAGTTAAATTAAATACCCAACGTTTAAAATTTGGGTTAAAACTGAGGTCGGTTCGTACCAATGCATCATAATACATCAATGCATCACAACCCACCCCCACAGAACCCAAAGTTTGACTTCCCAAAGGATTCAAATTGCGCTGATATGGTTGAAGAACTCGTCCCACGTCTGCAAAGATATTGAACCATGCCTGAATTGGTATCTTTTCGTATGCTTTTGGCAATATTCGCAATTTCATTTTTGTATTGTTGGGTATCAGCGCATATCGATAGGCCAACTTGCTCAAAACCAATCCATTTCCATCCATTACTCGAGACTCAAAACCCCTCACATAATCCATACCGTAACCCATTTGCCTCATCATTGGATAAGTGACTTCGCCCATCCGATATCTACCCAAAACCATCCAAGCCCATGAAGTTCTGCTCGAAATCGAATGAAATTTGCGATACCTCGACTCCAACTCAAAAGCATTGCGAAAAGGTCCATTCATGGATTGCAAGTAAACCATCGCACCATATTTCCACTCGCTACCCGAAGTGGGATAATGAATAAAATTTCGCGTATCCCTCACACCACCCACCCTCAATGTGATTGAATTTTGATTCAACAATCCCTTGTGATTCGCCATTTCTGGCCGAGCGTCTTTCAACATCAAATCTGGATTGATTAACCACGCCGATGTATCCACCCCAAAACGTTGCCACTTCAACTGCAAAGCCAATTGCTGATGAAACTCAAATCTGCGTTTCCATTCGATGCGCAATTGACTCAAATCCTGAACAAAACCATCATTCAAACGATGAAATTGCCATTGATTCTGAATTGAATTGACACCCATTTCATGGTTCTTCTGATTTTCCCACAGAACCAACCATGAATTACAATTGCGGCTTTTAAAAAATGGCATACTTACCCCCAATCCAAAGGCTTGATTATACCCCAATACCGCCCGAAAAATCAATCCTTTCTGCTCCCCCAAAAGATTGTTCACCATCAGAGTGCCTCCCATCCAAAGTCGCGATAATTCTTTGTTCTTCCACCAACTGTGAAAGTTCCGATCCGCAAATCCACCCTCGGGCTGAACCCAATAATACCACCGCTCCAAAAAATCAATGGTCAATGTGTCACCGCCGCCGTACGGTTGAATTTCAACCTGGTTAAACAATTTCGATGTTTGCAAACGCTGCTGCCAAATTTGTTTCATCGAATCGGAATATGCCAAGGGTTTTCCCGGTTCAAACCCCAATTCCCGATAAATGATTTGAGGCTTAGTTCGATGCAATCCAATCAACCGCAATTGAGAAATGGTCTGCGACTGCAAATCACTTGCAAACAGCAACAAAACCAGTATTAGCCACCTCGCAATCAACTCAAATTCTTGCGATTGAGCACTTGAAAGTCAAATGCATACTTGTGCTTTTCATCCACCGGATGTTGTTCTTCAAAATCCACATGCCAAAATGCTTCATTCCAAGCTGGAAAAAAAGTGTCGGCCCCAGCAAATGAAGCACTCACTCGCGTGAGATACATGCGATTTGAAAAACCCAATGCCTGCTTGTAAATTTCTCCCCCACCAATGATCATGATTTCATTGGTTTCAGTTACTGTTTCACCCGATGCCAATTGGCTATTGCGCTTTGCTTCAATCGCCTTCTCTGCCAATGCCAATGCCTGCTCCCAATTTTGAGCAATTTCAAAGCCCGGCAAAACATGGGCTTGGGAAGTGAGTACAATGTTGGTGCGGTTTTTCAATGGCTTACCCAAACTCTCCATCGTTTTCCTACCCATAATCACAGGTTTGCCCTTGGTGTGCTTGATAAACCAAGCAAAATCATCTGGCAAATGCCACAACAATTCATTGCCTGCACCCAATTCAAGGTTCTCCCCCACCGCAGCAATCATAGAAATAAGCATATCACAAATATACAATCCACAGCGCGTGGTTGTATCTTTGCGGGTTCATGAGCAGAATTGTAGCCATTGTCGGCCGTCCGAACGTAGGCAAGAGTACCCTTTTCAATCGCTTAACCGGCGAATTCAAAGCCATTGTAGACGATTACAGTGGTGTTACCCGCGATCGCCATTACGGTTTTTCCGATTGGAATGGCATCGATTTTACCGTTATCGATACCGGTGGATTCGTCCCCGAAAGTTCTGATACCTTCGAAGCCGCCATCCGCGACCAAGTGCATATCGCCATCGAAGAAGCCGCCGTCATGATTTTTGTGGTAGACGTGCAAACCGATGTCAACCCCCTCGATTTAGACTTCGCCCACATCCTTCGCAAAAGCAAAAAACCCGTGGTTCTTTGTGTAAACAAGGTAGACAATGATCGTCTGCGGATGGAAACCGCCTCGTTTTATTCCTTGGGCTTCGATCACTTTCACGAAGTGTCTGCCGCCAACGGTTCAGGAACAGGTGATTTGCTCGATGAAGTGGTTGAATTCTTGAAAGACGAAGAACCAGACCAATTACACATCGAAGGCCTGCCACGCATCGCCATTGTGGGTAGACCCAACGTAGGAAAATCAAGCCTCATCAACGCCCTCATCGGCGAAGATCGCAACATCGTAACCAACATCGCTGGAACCACCCGCGATAGCATCGATACCCGCTACAAAGCCTATGGAAAAGAATTTGTTTTGATCGATACGGCCGGAATTCGCAGAAAAAGCAAAGTCAACGAAAACATCGAATTTTATTCAGTGATGCGCAGTTTGCGAGCCCTGGAAAACGCCGATGTAGTTGTGCTTGTTTTGGATGCCACATTGGGCATGGAAAGCCAAGACCTCAATCTATTTTGGATGGCACATCGCCAAGGAAAAGGCATCGTGATTTTGGTGAACAAATGGGATTTGGTGGAAAAAGAGAGCAATACCCACCTCGAATACACCGAGAACATCCGTAAGGAAATTGCCCCATTCGTGGATGTACCCATCATGTACGTTTCAGCACTCACCAAACAAAGGGTATTCCAAGGCATGGAAACCATTTTGCAAGTGTATGATAACCTCAGCGTGAAAATACCTACACGCGCACTCAACGATTTCATTTTGCCCATCATGGAAGCCACGCCTCCACCAAGCAAAAAAGGAAAATTCGTCAAAATCAAATACGTTACCCAGCTACCAAGCAAACGTGTGGCATTCGCCCTTTTCTGCAATTTGCCGCAGTACGTGGCTGAAAGCTATACCCGTTTCTTGGAAAATAAAATGCGCGAAAAGTTCCCCCTCACCGGTGTCCCAATTAGCCTTTTCTATCGCAAAAAATAAACGCATCACCCATGAGCCAGCGCAAAGACATTCGCGATCTTGAGATTCCACAAATCACGGAAGCGCTCAAAGCCATGGGCGAACCCTCCTTCAGGGCCAAACAAATCTATCAGTGGCTGTGGCAAAAGGGCGCCAGAAGCTTCGAGGAAATGACCAACCTCTCCAAACCGTTGAGAGAAAAGCTCCAAGAGGCCTTCACCTTCCATGTAGCCAAAATCCACACAGCCCAACATTCCAAAGACGGCACCATCAAAGTGGCCTTTGAAATGCACGATGGCAACAAAGTTGAAGGCGTACTTATCCCCACAAGCAGCAGAACCACCGCGTGCGTGAGCTCACAAGTGGGGTGCTCCCTGGATTGTAAATTCTGCGCCACAGGGTACCTCAAACGCATGAGGAACCTCACCGCCGGTGAAATCTTCGATCAAGTTTGGCTCATCAATGAACTGGCCATCGAACATTACGGAAAACGCCTAGATAACATCGTATACATGGGCATGGGTGAACCCCTGCTCAATTACGCAAACATGCATCGCAGCGTGGCCATCATTACTTCCCCAGACGGCTTGGGCATGAGTCCACAACGACTAACCATCTCCACAGCCGGCATCGCCAAGATGATTCAAAAGCTGGCCGACGATGGCATCAAAACCAATCTGGCATTGAGTCTCCACTCTGCCAACAACGAGAAAAGATCTGCCATCATGCCCATCAATGATAGCAACAACCTCGAAATGCTCGCCGAAGCCCTAAATTATTGGTACGATAAAACCGGCATCCGCCCAACCTTGGAATACACAGTCATCGAAGGCGTGAACGATGGCGTGGAAGAGGAAAAAGAACTGGTCGTTTTTGCCAGAAAATTCCCTTCAAAAATCAATCTGATTGAATACAACCCCATCTCGCTGGCAGATTATCAACCCACCGGCAGATTAGACGCTTTTGCCGCCGCCCTCGAAAAACAAAAATTGATCGTACACGTCCGTCGCAGCAGAGGCAAAGACATCGATGCAGCCTGCGGTCAACTCGCCAATCAACTCGCGTAAGCCAATCAGACCAATCAGGTTACATCCATTGGATGCAACCCAAAAACACTCAATTATTTAGGCATTCTTTACGAAATCACGGTGATGTGATTCTTCGTACAATCGCTCCGTAGGCAATGATTTGAAGTATTCCCAAGTGATGCGCAACCCTTCCGCACGATCCACCTTTGGACCCCAATTCAAGATCGCTTTGGCCTTGGTGATATCGGGCTGACGTTGCTTTGGATCATCCGTTGGCAAAGGCTTATAAATCACCTTCTGGTCTGTACCCGTTAACTTGATAATCTCCTCCGCAAACTGTCCGATCGTGATTTCATGGGGGTTACCTACGTTCACCGGATCAGCGCAATCGCTCAACAACAAACGATAAATGCCTTCCACCAAATCATCCACATAACAAAAGCTTCTGGTCTGACTGCCATCGCCAAACACGGTAAGATCCTCACCGCGAAGGGCTTGTCCCATAAATGCTGGCAATACACGACCGTCGTTTAGACGCATTC
>JAIYBO010000152.1 GCA_027488495.1 Bacteroidota bacterium
CCATTTTCCATGTCGTCTAGCCCCAAATACTGATCGTTCACGTAAGAAATCAAATCCCTGCAACTGCGATCAATGTTGGCCTTGTAACCAATAGGCAAGTTCAACACAACTTCCACCGACGGATTCCTCCATGGCGCGTTCTTACCCAAAATAAGCACATCCGGCAAAATCAAAGTGGTCGAATCCCATCGAACATCGTAACGCAACCCCGCCGCATTGGAGATAGCACTTTTGCGACTGCCCCGGCTGCGCTTAAACACCGTTACATAGGGCTTGGATTCCAAGGTATTGGCCACCGTCAGCGATACGTCATTGCTGGCGCGATTGAGCATCAAATCATAAAACTCCTTGCCATCGCCATGCTCTCGACGATACGACATATCTCCGCCATTGAGCGTTATCTCCACATCCATATCGCCCATCGCCTGTTCTACTTCTGCTTTGGTTGGTCCATCAACATCACCCTCCCATTTCATGGGCACAGCTTCTGTTCTCACCTTGATGGTCTTGGCTGTATCCGATGATTCGCAAGTTTTGGCATAATTCACAGAGGCCGAAGTTGAAAATCCCCGACCAATTTCCACCGATTTCACGGTGAGAAAAACCAACGCAATCCAGAAGGCCACATTCAACGGCCAACGCAAAAAAGGACTCATTTTTTTACCATTCACCAAAATCCGAATCAAACCGTAAATCAGGTGTATCAATGGCACTAGCGCAACTGCACAGATGGCGATGACCGTCCCGGCCAAGTAGGTATAGCCCAACAAGAAATAATCATAGAAAGCATCAAACACAAAAGCAAACATGCCCGCAGAAAGCACGCCTCCCACCACGAATGGAACGATGATAGAAAACAGGGCAATCAATGCAATGGCCGCAAAGACTTTCACCACCAACTTGCCTGTTTTACCCAGCCCTCGCTTCGCGCGGGGACTCACGTTCTCCATGGCCAATCGCACATTCTGGTCCACCACCTTCGCCAAATTGTCGAAATTCACCCGCTCACCCCGCATCTGCAACTTCTCCACCGGTGTCTTCGCCGCAGGAATAATCACCATCAAAAAGACATATACCAAAATCACCGTTCCAAACGATGCAAAGGCCAACACCCCAAACGCCGCTCGCACAAACACCGGATCCCACCCAAAATAAGCCGCTATCCCACTGCATACCCCATAAACCACCACGTCGTCCTCGTTGCGATACAATCGCTTGCCATCGCCACCCGTAGACCCAGCAAATTCAGCACCCTCGGCCCCAGCATTCGAACCTCCCGACTCTGCGTCCACACGGTCCATCGCATCGCCCAACTCCTCCGCTGAACCCACCTGCGCAATTACTTCCTCCACTTGGTTCAGAAAAATCGCGGGGGTGCCCGAATTCAAAAAATGACTGAACAACTCCGCAATGCGGTTTTCAATGTCGTCGTACACCTCCTTTTCGGTGATGCGGATTCGGAGCGATTCCAAATATTGTTTCAAACGGTCATACGCGACCTCATCGATCTGAAATACAAATCCATTGATGTTGGCTGAAATGATGCGATTCATGGGTTTTATGTTTTTTTGTGATGGTGTTAAGGGATGTTATTGGGTTGGATTGCTTTTCGACACATGCTCAACGGCAAATTGCAATTCTGTCCACGTGTTGGACAGCGATGTCAAAAACAAGGCACCAGATTCCGTAATCTCAAAGTACTTTCTCGGCGGCCCGGATTTGGATTCCTCCCAGTGATAACTGAGCAAACCCCCATTCTTTAATCGGGTGAGCAAAGGATACAAGGTTCCCTCCACCACCAACAACTTCGCCTGCTTCAATCGATCCAAAATGTCCGATGAATAACAAGCCCCTTGAGAGATAATCTGCAAAATGCAGTACTCCAAAATGCCTTTCCTCATCTGCGATTGGGTGTTTTCCAAATCCATACTGCAAAGATAAGTGATTATTTTAGTACTATGCAATACAAAGTACTATGAACGAATCGATTTGTTCGATGAACGAATTTCCCTCTCAAAAATGGCTGTGACAATTGTCACAGCAATCAACAAAAACAACCATGACTTTTGTAGCATCATTTAAAACAAACCCTAAAATGTTCAATTCATTCAAATCTCTATTCGGCATGGGCCCATCAGCAGACTTCAAAGCATTGGCAGCCCAAGGCGCCACCATCATCGATGTTCGCAGCAAAGCGGAATACGCTTCCGGGCATATCAAAGGCAGCATCAACATCCCATTAGATACACTGCCAAACAACCTCAACAAAATCAACAAAAACAAACCCGTGATCACCTGTTGTGCTTCGGGCATGCGCAGCGCATCGGCCAAAGGCATCCTCCAAAACAATGGCTTCGATGTGCACAACGGCGGCGGGTGGTCTTCGCTTAAAAACCAAATCTAAACGCCAATCCTCGCAACATGTCCACCTTTCAAGAACTCATACAGTCCAACAAACCCGTTCTCGTCGATTTTTTCGCCGAATGGTGCGGACCCTGCAAAATGATGAAACCCATCCTCGAAGAACTCAAAACCAAAGTGGGTGATGAAGCGAGCATCATCAAAATTGATATCGACAAAAACCCCGCTGCGGCACAAGCTTATAACGTTCGAAGTGTACCCACCTTGATGATTTTCAAAAATGGAAAATCGGTGTGGCGACAGTCGGGCGTATTACCTGCCAATCAGTTAAAGTCGCTCCTCGACCAACACAAATAACAAACTCGAAATCGAACTTAACCCGCCTACTTGATCTCGATCTGATAGGCACTCAACAGGCCAGGCAATCCTTCCAAGGAGAACTTGGCCTTTTTGATTTGATTGGTATTGGGATTGAGGCGATAATTCACCGCAGACGTAAAATCGGCTTTTTCCAATACCGTACGATCAAACAAAGCATCCACCAAGTTACAGTCCGCAAACTTCACTTCCGTTAAATCCGCCTCTGTAAAATCTACCTCCTTCAAACTACAGCGTTGAAGCGGGGTTTTCTTCATTTTGCACTGATAAAACGACGAATGATCCAGCAAACAATCGAAGAAAGCTACCGAAAAAATCAGTGTATTGCATGTTTCAAACCGAAGTCCAAGCAGCTTACAATGATCGAACTTGCAATCACGGAATATCGCCCCATCCAACCGCACACCACTCAAATTACAGTGCTCAAACCTACAGCCCGAGAAATTAAAATCGGTGAGATTGGCCCCGCCAAAATCAACATGCGTGAAAACACACTCCTCATATTCACCCACCGCCAACGGGGATTCAGACAGCAATAAATGCTCAAATAGTTGATCGTAATGATAGGTACTCATGGCGTACTTCCCTCCCTATCGTCCAAACCCATGCCGCCCAAATGAAATTCACGCATGTAAATTTTCACCAACAGAATGAAAAGGGATATCAAAATCGGCCCAAAAACCAGTCCCATAAAACCAAAAATATTCACGCCAATGATGACCCCAAAAATGGTAATCAGCGGATGCGCATCGCCCCATTTGTTTTGAATGTACAAACGCACCAAATTATCGACCGTTCCAAGGACCAGCAGACCAAAAATCAGAATCACCCAGGCATTGGTTTCATGGTGCGAAGTGTACTGCATCACGGCCAGCGGCACATAAGCAATACTAGCCCCAACCAACGGAATGATGGCAGCAATGGCGGTAGCGCAGAACCAAAACAACAGATCGTCTACCCCCAAAATTGCATAACATATCACCGCCAGCAACGCTTGAACAAAGGCTGTAGCCGGAATGCCTGCCGCGTTGGAGACCACCAATGAATTCAGCTCTTTACCTATCAGGGCGATGTGATTGTCCTCCAATGGCAAATATTCATAAAACCAAGCTTCCAAGCTTCGGCGATTCAGCAACATAAAATAGAGCACAAAATACATCACGGCCACCGTGGCAAACGAGCTCGCCACAACCCCCACCATGGAAGTCGCCGCCGTAGTAATCCAAGCAGTGGCTTGCTTGAGGTTTTCAGGTGTGAGAATTTCAAAGCCAAAACGGTGTTCCTGTGCGGTGATAAATACGTTGATCGATTGCAGTACTTCTTCACTGTGCGATAC
>JAIYBO010000191.1 GCA_027488495.1 Bacteroidota bacterium
AACGTTAGTCCTTATGATTGGTGAGTCAGACTTTTTTATTTAATCATCTTACCAACCACAAACCTTGAGCACCTTTGACCTTTCCGGAAATTACTCAATACACTGAGTAATTTTACTCAATCCATTGAGTAATTTCACAAATGGTTGAAATTCTTTTACTTATAGGGTGATAAATCCATTTTGGCGGACTGTCATGGCAACAGCTGTTGACGATGGATCCATGGAACGTGTATTGATTTGCGGTTTGTTTTTTTAATGATTTCATCGGTTCATTGGTCTTTTTTTTGTTGAATTAGCTTATTCGTTGGTTTTTTTGAGCCGTTTTTCATACAACGAAGTTTTTTTAAATCACCAAAAAACATAATTTTTTTCAGTTTTTGTTTCGGCATATTTGATCAACCTGTCTTTTTGTAATCCTCGAGTTGCGATTTGCCTTAAAATCAGTTGTTTGTATTTGCGATTTTCCGTAATAGTGCTGCGAAAAATATACCTACCATTGAATAAATATTAAATATAAAAAATATAAAAATAATAAACATGAAAAAAAATTACTTTAAATCATTGATGATTCTGATGTTTTCAGTATTAAATTTTAGTACTGCCATGGCGCAAGGCGCTTATTTCACTCTAGGAGCGGGGTACAATCTTCCGACGAGTACACAAACATTGGATGCTCTTTCGTTCTCTAATGAATTTTTAACTGATAATACAACTACCTATGAGCAAAAATATATATCGCTAGGTAAAGGACTTAGTGCTGGCGGTGCTTTTGGATATATGTTTAATGAAAATATTGGTGCTGAATTGGGTATTTCCTATTTGATGGGGTCAACTTGGGAGTGTGTAACTGATTATAATTCGTCCACAAGCGGAGGTACAGCGAAATTTACAAATCAGATTTCCTCAAAAATGACCCGAATAAATCCTCAAATTGTCCTTTCAATGGAAGCGAATAAAATCACACCCTATGCCAAAGTTGGTTTGCTGCTGGGAATGGGTTCGATGAGTTACACGTCAAAGTACGATTACGTTGATGGTGTTTTGGAACAAACTTTATTACTCAATGGTGGAATTGCTACAGGGTTCACAACAACCATTGGGGCTAGTTACGCATTGAATGATAAATTTTCTCTGTTCGGAGATTTGAACCTAGTAAATCTGTCATATGGTCCAACCAAGGGAATGATTACCAAGTTTACAGAGAATGGCGTGGATATGTTGTCATCATTTGACCCCATTGATAAGGAAATTCAATTTGTAGACTCTTATGTGGAAGACGACAATATCCAACCCTTGATTACCGAACCATCAAAAGAGTTGAAGAATAAGTATCCATTTAGCAGCGCTGGCATCCATATCGGCATAAAGTACACCCTCTAATAGTGAAATCTATGAAAGCCCGATTTCTAGTACTCATTTTGTTGGTTTTTGTGATTCCGAGCTGCACAATTACTAAACGGTATCATTCATTGGGATTTCATGTTGAGTGGAATCATCAATTGACCCAAAAATCGAAGAGTGAATTGTCTTTGAATAAAACAGGTATCGCTCCAATAGCCGAACTGCGTGCAACAAATAGATCAAAAAAATCCGTTGCTGATTCATCGAAGTGTGAATCCATGAATCGCGTTGACTCAAAGAACTCAATCGAGGATCAAGAAACAGTGATTCAGAAAAGTGCAATTCCGAGAAATCGAAGGGGATTCAACACAGCAAAAAAAGTGTTTCCGCTATTCCAAACCATCGATCAAATCATCAGCAGGCCACAAAATCATGACAAACCAAAAAGTAAGTATTTTACTCTTGGTATTGTGGGGTTGAGCATATTTATTGGTGGTCTGTTGTGTATTTTTTCCTTAAGTTGGTTTTATATCACAATGCCTGAATTGCTGATTCAAGTGGGTGCTCTTTTGATAATTACAGGGTTGCTGTTGTTAATATATGCCTTAAAGAAGATCATCGCCGAGAAGCGCAAAGGAAAGAAGCAACATAAAGTAGGTATTGTAGCCATGTGTTTCCTTGCAATTGGGTTGTTTTTGATAAGCTACGCATTCCTAGGTTCCTTGGATGTTTGGGCCGGATTGGGGTATTTAGTACTCGGATTTATTTCAATTTGCATTTTTCTACTAATTGCAATAACGAAAGCCATTCGCAGAAGAATAAAGAGGAATGGTTAGGATTTTATAATTTATCGCCTAGTATTGTCTGTCTAGCGGTTTGGAAACATCTCTTTTGCTGCGCCTTCGTTGATGTTTACAGCATGGTAGCGGTCAATCGCCTAAATTAAATTTTCCGTCATAACTTGCCCCACGCATGAAACCCCAACATCGCCCCAAAAACCTGTTTATCGCCCTGCTGTGCCTGATAACACTGGCCCTGTCAACGTCCTGCCAAAACATCGCCCAGAAAACCGCCGATAACCAAGCCCCCTGGCCACCCGATAGCTCCGTCATTACCCGCATTCCCATCCAAACGCCGGTGGGAGAGTTTAAGGTGTGGACGCAGCGGTTCGGACAGAATAACAAGATCAAAATCCTTTTGC
>JAIYBO010000210.1 GCA_027488495.1 Bacteroidota bacterium
AAAAAGGGTCAGTTTGCTGGTCCGGATGCGATGCATCATGCCATGCAGAAATGCATTGATTGCGGAAACGATCGTGTGATGCTCACGGATC
This sequence comes from Bacteroidota bacterium, assembly GCA_027488495.1. Classification (GTDB taxonomy): domain Bacteria; phylum Bacteroidota; class Bacteroidia; order NS11-12g; family UBA955; genus UBA955. Next base: position 92 of record JAIYBO010000210.1, read on the forward strand.
GTGGAAATATGTTTGGTTACGGCGACATGGTGGTTGGTTTCAGGAACATTCCCGAAATGCAAAAGTTTGGTGCACCTGTGGTGATGGATATCACGCACAGTTTGCAACAGCCCAACCAAAGCAGTGGTGTAACGGGTGGAAAGCCCGCACTCATCGAAACGATTGCCAAGGCGGCCATTGCGGTTGGGTGTGATGGCTTGTTCATTGAAACGCATCCCAATCCTTCGGTGGCCAAGAGCGATGGCGCCAATATGCTTCCCATGGATCAGTTTGAAGGGTTGATGCAGAAATTGATTCGCGTTCGCGAATCGATTTTGTAATTAACATTGGTTTTTTAAGCCAGAATGTATCAGAATTTTCAAATGACGGGATTCCTGTTATAGTGGAAAATATTCTTGACTTCCGAGCCTATAGTGGAAAATATTTTCGTTTTAAGGGCTTATAGTGGAAAAAAGTCCATGTTTTAATACTAGTCCTTTTGGATGATATAAAAATAAAGCCCCGCACTATAATGTAGTGCGGGGCTTTATTTTATAAGGCTAAATGAATCCTTTATTTTTTCTTCTCTTCCGCTGGTGCTGCACCATCGGTTGGGGCAGGGGCCTCGGCGCCTTCGGCGGCATCTCCCTCAGCTGGTTTTTTACCAGGTGTTGGCTTTGGTGCGCGAACGGGCTTTGGCTTCTTAGGCGCTTTCTTCGGAATCAAAATGTATTCTGAATCGGTGATGTAAGACTCAGTCTTGAACACCTTGAAGAAACTCTTACCCAAAGTAGGCTGATCCACCTTATCAGTGATTTGGAAAGTGACGTTGTTCACCACAAATCCGTTGATCTCCATTTTGGTGATCATGAACTTGTTGCTAGGCAATTTTACTTTGCCCACTTTCAATTTCTCACCTTCCAAGAAGTCTTTCTTGCTGATCAATTTTGATTTGAACCAAGATGCAGCCACTTCCAAAGGAATTGCAGTGAATTTGCCATTGTAATCAAATGCAAACGCAGTGGGCTCCTTGTCCAATACCATCATGCTGATGGTTGGCTTACCGGCGTTGTTGCCCAATTTGGCACGTACCGCATAAGAAATATCCAAACCGGCACCAGCCACAGGCGCTTCAGCGGCTTTCTTCGCAGCTGCGGCACTGTCTTTTTCCTGCTTGCCAATGTTGGTGTTGTTGATATCTACGTCTTGGTTTACCACCGCGCGAGAAATTTGTCCTTCAAACCCAAAACGAACGGTTGTTCTACGGTTTTGTTGGTGCTGGAATTCATCACACGCTACATACGCCGTATCGTTGATGAATTTGATTTCCGATGGCTTGTAGCGCTCGTAGTAAGATCTGGTTACGTTGCCAGTAGCATCCTTTTCAACCACCATTTTCTTGGTTTTGTTCTGGATGAACGGCGTGAACCCTGTTACCTTTCCGCCTTCGCACTTACAATCGTTGATCAACTGCATTTCACCATAACCACGAGCCACAATGCGCGCAGAATCGATCTTCCAGGTTTTCATCAAGTAGGTACGGGCGCTGTCGGCACGACGTTGAGCCAATTTCACGTTGTAATCGTAGCTAGAACGACAATCGGTATGTGATCCCAATTCCACGATCAATTTGGGGTAACGCATCAACACGGTTTGTGCGAAAGTATCCAAGATGCGCGCTGCATCCGGGCGGATGAAGGCTTTGTCCAAATCGTAGAAGATGGGCAAGGTGATTACCTTTTCCAATGGGTTTTCCAAGCAGAAGTCTTGAACCAATTCGGTGGTTAAGCGGATACCATAAGTGGTTCTGCTTTCTGGCTCAGCTTCGAAATAGTATTTTTCTGGGTACTTGGCGAAGATTTCGTAGTTGGTTTTTTCACGCAATTTGGCGGTGTAAACCCCTTGGTCATCGGCCTTCAACACCATTTTGCTGGTATCGCGGTCGTTGCTCAACACAATGGTAGCACCTGGCAAAGGCTTTTTGGTGTTACAATCGGTGATGGTACCACGAATGGTGATGATGATTGGGGTGATGTCGAACGAATAGATATCGTCGTTGTTTTTGCGGTCACCACGGTTCGAAGAGAAGAAACCTTTTGTGGCATCGCCTTCCAAGAAAGTGATACCGAAATCGTCTCCACCAGAGTTGATGGGCTCACGCAAGTTTTCACGCTCTCTCCAAACACCAATTTCATCGGTGGGTTCAGCGTTGTTGATATCCAAACCTCCCAAAGATGGCCATCCATCCGAAGAGAAGTACAATTTGTTGTCGTGCTTGTTGAAATAAGGGTAGTACTCATTTCCTTTGGTGTTGATGTCTGGACCCAAGTTGATGGGGTTGCCCCAAGACTTAGAACGTTTGCTGTAGTTTACAGCCCAAATATCAAAACCACCCAAACCACCTTCGCGGTTGGATGAGAAATACAATGTTTTACCGTCTGGACTCAAAGCAGGGTGGCCGTAGGTGTGTGCGGTATCCTCTTTGCAGAAGTCGAGCGGGTCGCCCATGACCCA
>JAIYBO010000007.1 GCA_027488495.1 Bacteroidota bacterium
AAGGCAACACCCAAACGCCGTTCCGCATCACCGCCGATACCCTGCATTACAACACCGATAGCAGCAACCCAACCGCCCTCAAAGCCATCCACCATGTGGCCTTCTCGCAAGACAAAGCCTCTGGAACCTGCCACACCCTCACGTCGCTTCGCAGCGATTCAACCTTCTACTTTCACGGCAATCCCGTACTCTGGGACTCCACCTCCCGCCTCAGCGGCGATTCCATGGAAATGCTGGTGAAACAACAGAAAATCCAATCCCTCAAAGCATTCCCCAATGCCTTTGTTGCCATACAAGAAGATACCCTACATTACTCCCAAATACAAGGCGATTCCATGATGCAGCAGTTTACCCCGCAGCAACAATTACAAAGCGTGCAAGTTTTTGGCAAGGCCCAAAGCATATATTTTCTTCGCGATGCAGATACCCTGCAATCCGCCAATTTGGTATCATGCAACCGCATGAACATCCATTTTGCCAAAGGAAAAATCGAAACCATCGCCTTCTACGAAAAGCCCATTGGCGTGCTCTACCCCCTAAACCAACTGCCCGCCACCGAAGCCAAACTCCCCAAATTCCTGTTTGATATTCAAAACAAACCCAATACCCAAACGTTTATTCCCCAACACAACCCCAGCATACCCGAACTGCCCTATCCCAACGCCGATCAACTCAAACGATCCAACAGCGGGAAAAAAGCCAAAAACAAACCCCAAAAAGCGCAAAAACAACCATGAAGCAACGCCTGATGCACATCTTGGCGATCCTATGGCTCGGCCTAGCAACGGTCCAAACCACAAAAGCCCAAATCATTGGCATTGTGGTGGATACCGCGCGCGCTCCGCTGCCCATGGTACAGATTTTTAACCGCGATGGGGCCAAGCTCGGACAAACCCGCCTCGATGGGTATTTCAACCTCAACCTCCGCACCGGTTCCTATAAACTCATTTTTTCCCACCCCGATTTCTACAGCGTAGAAATCCCCACCTTGGTCACAGCGCAAACCAAAGACACCCTCAACATCATCCTCGTTCCAAAAACCGAGAAAATACAAGGCGCCGAAATCCGCCGCGAATACAAAGACCCCGCCGCCGATTACATGCGAAAAGCCATCGCCCAGCGCGATTTCTGGCACAGCCGCATCCCCAACCAAAGTGCACAGATCTATATCAAAGCCTTTGAAATCACCGAGCAAAAAATCAAACCCAAAGCGGCGACCGTAGCAACCGACATTGATCCCCTCGATGCAGCCGTGATCAACAACACCAACGATCCCTACGCCAACACCATCCCGGTTGTGAGCGTTTCCGATACCGCCAAAAACAGAATCAGCGCCAACGCCTTCGTGGAAATTGCCATGCAGCGCGATGCCTCTACCGATGGCAAAATCAAAGAAACCCGCAACGGCGTTCAAAAAGTGGGCTCCAAAGCCGGACTCTTCTACCTCTCCACCACCGAAGGCGATTTCAACCTATACCAAAACCTACTCGATGTGCCAGCCCTTTGTCCGCTGCCCATCATGTCGCCCCTATCCAACTCAGCCCTGCTGGCCTATCGCTTCAAGTTCTTGGGCGCATACCAACACCCCCAATATGGCCGGGTGTTAAGGATTGGAATGACAGGCAAACAAACCGCCAACGCAACCCTCAGCGGCGAATTGCACTTGGTAGATACCACCTATTGGATCCTCAAAGCCGAACTCAAATTCCCCAGGCACCTCATGGCCGAGTACGACGTCATGACCCTCATCCAATACAACCAATTGGATAGCCAAGAATACCTCCTCATCGATTCACAACGTTTCAATTACAGCACCAAATACGGCAAATCGCTCAACAAAGCCACCACCCTGGTAGATTATAAATCCATCACCGTGGTGCCCAACTTCCCCAAAAATCACTTTGGCATGGAAGTGAGCAAAACCACCCAAGAGGCCTACGAACGCGACTCCAACTACTGGCAGCAGCAACGAACCCAACCCCTCTCCAACCAAGAAACAAAATTCATCAACACGGCAGATAGCATCAAACGCGTAGTAACATCAGACAAATACCTCGATTCTGTAGAAGCACAAATCAACAAAGTCACCCTGAAATCTCTGGTCCTCGAAGGCCAAGGCTACCGCGACCGCAAAAAAGGCATCACCCTGCGTTTCCAACCCCTGTGGAACATCTACCAACCTTGGTGGCCGGGGGGCGGACGATTGAGCCTGTGGAACAGTTTCGATAAAACCTTCGAAAACAAAAAAACCTTCGAATTCAACGAAAACCTCTCCTACGGCATCAACAACAAAGACGTTCGTGGCACAGTATATATGTCGCACATGTACAATCCCTACAAACGCGCACTGATCTTCGCTTCAGTGGGCAGGGATTTCGGGATGGTGAACATGAACGCCGCCTACATTGATTTGTTTCGTCGCGATAACTTCTATCAAAACAAACACATCAATGTGTACCACCGCCAAGAGCTCATCAACGGCCTCTTCTTTCAAGTACAGGGCGAATTGAGCGATCGAAAGGACATGTCTACCTATGTATTCGATGAGTTCGGCGACAGCCTCTTCGAGAACAACCGTCCGCTCAAATTTGTAGACCACCGCGCCTTCTTCGCTTCATTCAATCTCTCCTACACACCTTTCCAACGATATATGTCGGAACCCAAGCAAAAAGTGATTTTGGGTTCGGCTTGGCCCACTTTTTCGATCAATTACAAACAGGCGGTGCCGGGCGTTTTCAAGAGCAACATCGACTACCAATATTTGGAATACCGGATCGATCACAGTTTCCCTTGGGGGTTGTTGGGTACGAGTGAACTCCGCGCCGTGAGCGGTAGTTTTTTGAGTAGCAGAAACGTGAATGTGGTGGATTACCGATACCAGCGACGGGCCGATCAGGTCATTTTCACCCCGCCGATGTTTGCTTTCCAACAGCTCGATTCCACCTTTACCACCTTCAAACGTTTTTACGAAGTGCATTACCAACACAGCTTCAACGGCAGCTTGGTAAACAAGATCCCTTTCTTGAAAAAATTGAGTTTATATGAAAAAGCAGGCGTGAATATGCTTTATGCCCCCGAGCGAAGAAATCTGTTCTTCTACGAAGGGTATGTGGGCATCGATAAACTGGTACGATTGTGGCGCGACCGTTATAAAATTGGCATTTACTATACCGCCGGCTACGCCAACCTATTCGAAAAACCCCGCTACGGCTTCAAAATCAACTTTGAATACTACGACCGCCTGAACAACAAGTGGTAGTTTCGAGCTACTCCACCGTAACAGATTTTGCCAAATTCCTTGGCTGATCTACGTTGCAACCCCTCATCACCGCAATGTGATAACTCAACAACTGCAAGGGTACAGTATTCACCAACGGACTTAATGGCTCGATGGTTTCTGGCACCTCAATCACGTGGTCTACCATATTATCTAAATCTCGATTCCCTTCACTCACCACAGCGATTACTTTCCCTTTGCGAGCTTTTACCTCCTGGATATTGCTCACTACTTTTTCGTAATGCTCCGAGTTCGTGGCAATCACAACAACTGGCATTTCTTCATCTATCAGTGCGATGGGACCATGCTTCATTTCTGCAGCTGGATACCCTTCGGCGTGGATATAGCTAATTTCCTTCAGTTTCAATGCACCTTCTAAAGCCACAGGGAAATTGTATCCCCTACCCAAATACAAGAAATTCTTGGCGTCTTTATACTTTTCTGCCAACGCAATCATTTGGTCGTTGAGCAACAATGCCTTCTCAATTTTCTCGGGAATCGCTTCCAACTCTTCAAAGAATGACTTGATTGCTACCATGTTCATGGTACCGCGAAGTTTGGCCATGCCCACAGCCATCAATGCCAATACGGTCACCTGGGCCGTGAAAGCCTTGGTACTCGCAACACCTATTTCAGGACCTGCATGGGTATAAGCGCCGGCATCACTCAAACGGGGAATGCTGGAACCCACCACGTTACAAACACCAAATACACTGGCTCCCTTGCGCTTCGCCAAATCCATGGCGGCCAACGAATCCGCAGTTTCTCCACTCTGAGAAATGGCAATCACCAAATCATCGGCGTACAATACTGGATTTCTATACCTAAACTCAGAAGCATATTCCACCTCCACAGGCACTCTAGCCAAATCTTCAAACAAATATTCTGCCACCAAACCCGCATGCCAACTGGTTCCACAGCCAATCAAAATCAATCGCTTGATCTCTTTCAAACGCTCAGCATAGTCCTCCATGGAGCGCATATGGATTTGGCCTGTATCTGAATCAAAACGACCCCTAAAACTATCAAAAATGGATCTAGGCTGCTCGTAAATCTCCTTCAACATGAAGTGAGGATAACCCCCTTTTTCCAATTGCTCCAAGCTCAACTCAAGTTCCTGCACATAAGGTACCTGCACCACGTTCTCTATGCTCTTTACAATCAGTTCTTTGTTCTCTACGATGGCCACTTCTCCGTCCTTCAAATAGATCACTTTGTTGGTATATTCCACTATGGGCGTAGCATCCGATGCAAAGAAAAACTCGCCGCGATCTTTGCCCAACCCAACAACCAAAGGACTTCCCTTGCGGGCTGCTATCAAATGTTCAGGATGATTTTTACTCAATATTACAATGGCGTAGGCACCGCTCACCTGCTTCAAGGCAGAACGAACGGCATCGGCCAAAGGCAATCCCGTATTCACCATCACATCCTCAATCAAATGCGCCAACACCTCGGTGTCTGTATCTGAGTGAAAAGTATGGCCCTTTAACATCATGCCGGCTTTCAATGTGGCATAGTTCTCAATGATCCCATTGTGAATGATGGCCAAATCACCACTCTCACTCAAATGCGGGTGAGAATTCTTATCATTGGGTTCTCCATGGGTGGCCCAACGGGTATGACCCATTCCCATACCACCACTTACATCTTGTCCGGCCGCTTCCTCTTCCAAGTTGGCAACCTTGCCTTTTTTCTTGTACACACGCATATCACCGTTCAACAAAGCCACACCGGCACTGTCGTATCCGCGATATTCCAAACGCTTCAAGCCCTTGATAACAATGTCAAAAGCCTGTTTCTCTCCGATATAAGCAACGATTCCACACATGGTTGAGGATATTAATTTTGATGTTAAAGCTGATTATAAACCAAATTGCGCCTTCACAGCACCCACCGCGTTGGTCTCTTCCCAAGGGAAAAGTTTCACAGTTACTTTCAGCTCGTTTTTCTTGCCTTCGTTAAACACCTTGTCTACAGTCTTGCACTCACGTCCCATATGACCGTAAGCAGCAGTTTCCAAATAAATGGGTGTTCTCAAGTTGAATCTTTTTTCGATGTGGTAAGGACGCAAACTGAACTCAGGCATCGCCATGATTTTCGCAGCGATTTCGCCGTCTGTCATAGAAACCTTCGCAGTTCCATAAGTATCAACAAACAAACCCACTGGCTCAGCAACACCAATGGCATAACTCACCTGAACCAAAGCTTGATTGCAAACACCCGCAGCCACCAAATTCTTGGCGATATGACGGGTTGCGTAGGCCGCAGAACGGTCTACTTTACTAGGATCTTTTCCAGAAAATGCACCACCACCGTGTGCACCACGACCACCATAGGTATCAACGATAATCTTACGACCTGTTAATCCGGTATCTCCATGGGGACCACCTATTACAAACTTTCCAGTTGGGTTGATGTGATATTTGATATCGCTGCCAAACAACGCTTGTATGTGAGCAGGCAACTTCGCCTTTACACGAGGAATCAACAAATTCACCAAATCATTGTGAATCTTTTGCAACATCGCATCATCCTCATCGAAATCATCGTGCTGCGTAGAAATTACAATGGTATCAATATTCAAAGGCTTGTGATCATCTGAATATTGGATTGTTACCTGACTTTTGGCATCTGGACGCAAGTAACCAATCACGGTTCCTTCTCTGCGCATGGCCGCCAATTCTTCGAGCAACAAATGAGCCAACATCAATGGCAATGGCATCAAAGTATCCGTTTCATTGTTAGCGTAACCAAACATCATACCTTGGTCACCCGCACCCTGATCCTCTGGATTTGCACGTTCTACACCCTGATTGATATCTGCACTTTGCTCATGAATGGCACTCAAGATTCCACAGCTGTTAGAATCAAACATGTATTCACTTTTGGTATACCCAATTTTCGCAATTACGTCACGTGCAATTTTCTGAACATCCAAATAAGCTTCAGACTTCACTTCACCCGCCAAAACCACCTGGCCGGTAGTTACTAAGGTTTCACAAGCCACTTTGCTATTGGGGTCGTAAGCCAAAAAATGGTCAATCAACGCGTCTGAAATTTGGTCAGCGACTTTGTCTGGGTGTCCTTCCGACACTGATTCTGAGGTAAAGAAATACGGCATAAATATTTTGTGCAAATATAGGTACAACACAAAGATATTGAAGCACCTCTGTCAGTGGCTCATCAAATTCACCAAAGGCTCACATTACTTTGCAAAAATAGGTACTCAATTGCCTGTAAAAAGTTCACCAATTTGCAAATAAGCCACGATCAATTTATGATCTGATGGCACCTCCGAAATACTGTTGTAACTGATGGCGCGCATAGGGTTATCGAACAGAATATAATCGATCCGAAAACTGGGCATCGATCCTTTGTACGTGGTTTCAATGCCACGGCCCGCCTCACCAAATGCATCTTTCATGCCCGCGCACAACTGCCTGTAGGTATAACTCACTGGGATGTCGTTAAAATCACCGCAAACAATCTTAGGGAAATCACAAGCAATCATGCTCTCTTTCACCAAATCAACCTGCTCTGCCCTGTGTTGGTATCCCAATCTCAAGCGTGTTATAATGCCCTTACTGCCCTCAATGTCGATGGCTTGCTGCTCCGTCTGCTTTTGCATCACAGCATAATCCTTTTTCGCAAAGCGAAACGATTGAAGGTGAAGATTATAGATGCGAATGCGAGACTTTTTCCTCACCGCTGCATCGTCTGCAATTTCAATATCCACCCACATCGCCATATTGCCCGTATTTGGACCAAACGAAATGGGCTGCCAGCGTTTAATTTTATGTTTGCTCAATACAATCATCCCATAGGGCCTGCGTTCACTGAGGGTATAGGTTTGACTGTATTCGAAATTGCCTTCGGATTTTAAAAACCGCGCCAGAGATTTCAGTCCACCAGCTTTCGCGTAAACCTCTTGCAAGCAAACCACATCGGCATTCTGGGCTTTCATCACTTGCAAAAAGGAGTCCATGGCGGGCATATACTCTGTATTTACGATCTCAACAGAAGACTCATCCTGGTACAACCCAAACAACTGGGCGTTGTAGCTCACCACCTTAAGTGTTTGAGTGCCCACGTTGATCTCTTTGTCGAGCGATTCTTTCTTGATTTGTAAGTCGTTTTCTTGGACTTTGGTATCGTTCCACTGCACATAGAGACTCATGGGTCCTAAATTCAGCAGCAGACAGGATAGCGCAAACAAACTCCGCCATTTACGCTGAAGCAACCAGTAAAAGAACGATATCAATACCAACAAAAACAGCACAGGAAATGCCAAGCCCAAAAGTGGTAACCACGAATTGATCGAAGGCGAAATACTCGGTACAAAACCAGAAAGCATCAACAGCAATCCCAAAATCACAGTGGCGGGGAAGGCGATGATGTTGAGCAATTTCATATCAATCGGTTTTACTGGCTTTAAATAGAATTTCTTTCTCTTTGGCGCTGAGGTTGTTGTAACCCACTTGCGAAATTTTATCCAAGATGGCGTTCACCTCCGCTTCAGAAGGATGGCCATTGCGGCTTGCTTTCGAAGCTACACTTTTGTTGCCTTTTTCGAATCGCATCTGAGAATATTTTGCCGATTTTTTTGTAAAAACGTTCGCAACTGCTGCACCAAACTGCTGCAAAATACCCAAAATCCCTTGCAAAAAATCACCCTTCAAAACACCCATCACATAGATGGCACCCCAAATCACCCCACCCAAATGCGCGGTATACCCACCCACGTTGCTCCCACTGAAAACACCCCCAAAATCCAAAAGCACTTTTACGATGGCAATCCATCGCAACTCCACCTCCACCAAACCAAACAAAAACAACTTGTATCTGGGGGTAAATATCGCTGTGCCTATCACCACGGCCGACACGCCACCCGACGCGCCCAGCAATTGCATCTGTTCGCCCGTTGAACCATAAACTGAAAATGAATACACCGCCTGAAACACCCAGGCACCCAAAACGCCCCCACCCAAAAACAACCAAAAGATGTGCTTACGTCCAACCAAATCCTCCAAAATACTCCCCACAAAATACAGCCACAGGGCATTTCCCAATAGGTGAAAAAAGCCCACATGTAAAAACATATAAGTAAAACAAGACCAGGGCTTAAACCACCCCGAGGGGGTGAAGGTCAACCAATACAAAGGACCTGTTACGTCCATCAAATGCAGCAACCACGCAGGCACAAACACCAGCACACAAGCAAAAATCAGGGTTTGCACCGCGGTTTTTGGTTGATTGATCAACTGTTGTATGGTGGCCATGTTAGAAGCGATTGAGGTACTTTTTGCGATCCAACCTCTTCCACAAGAAAATCAAGGCCAAGCCGGTGGCCGCTCCCCCGATGTGGGCAAAGTGAGCCACGTTATCGCCACTGAAACTTCCCAATCCCAAAACGATGTCTAAACCCACCATGATGGGCACCAAATATTTGGCTTTGATGGGATATGGAATGAACAAAAACAACAAGGTTTCATTGGGATACAAAACAGCAAACGCCACCATCACACCATATACCGCACCCGAAGCGCCGAGCATCGGTCCGTAAGGAACCGCTTCAAAACCCGCGACATGATTGGGGAAAAACGTGCCTACCTGACTGTAAATGTTGTAGCCCATCGCTACGTAATGGAACAAAACGGCACCCAAAGCCGCCATAAAAAACAGCATCAAAAACCGATTGGCTCCCAAGCGCAATTCCACAATGATACCGAAACTGAATAGGGCGATGCCATTGAAAATAAAGTGGCCAATGTCGCCATGACAAAAAATGTGGGTCACCAATTGCCATATCCGAAACTGATAGCTATCGGGGTAAAATAGATAGAGTTGAAACGATTCAAACCCCGTATTGGGCAGAGCGATTTGTGCCAAGCCCATAAGGGCCATGATGATGAGCAAATTTTTTAGCGCTGGGGGGATTTGGGGCATTTTTATGATTTGAATTTGTGAGATTGAAAAGCATCGAACAACTGCGCAGCCGAAATTTCAACAACAATGGTTTTGCCATCAAAGGTAGCGTTGTGCTCAGACAAGGAAAACAATCTTTGCAACAAGGTGTGTAACTCTTCTGGGTTTTGTTGAATGGGATTCCGCACTACGGCATGTCGGGCCATTGACAAAGCCATACTTTGATATTTATTGAGGCGCAAATCGCCTTGTGAATTTTGATAGTCTTCGATCAACTGTTCGATGAGTTTTTGTTCGTCGCCTTGCGACAGAATCGCGGGCACACCGTTCACAATGAGGGTATTGCCACCGAAATGCGAGAGATCAAAACCCAACCATTGCAGTTCTTGCAAAAGTTCAAGCACCAGGGGAATTTGTGCTGGGGGCAATTCCACCGTTCTTGGAAACAGCAACTGTTGCGAGGCGGATGAATGGGCTTGCAGTTGGGTCAAAAAATCGTGATAGTATATGTGCTGTTGGGCTTTTTTCTTGTCGATCACCTTCAAAACACCACCCACGTTGGCCACTACATAGGCATCGCCCAGAGAGAAAACACCCTGAACTGAAGATCGCTGTGCCGCGTCACTGGCTGTTTCAATGCCATTGTTGAAAGCATCTTGGGTGTGTGTTGTGCCCCAAAGCGCGTTGTCTTGACTTTGGCGAAGGGTGGTTTGCGGGGTTTGTTCTACCGAGCCCAATACTTTTTGCCAATCTTGGTGGCTGTTGCGCTGATAGGAACCGCCGTTTCCGCCGAAAGGGTTGTAGGAAGGGTCGCGTTTTTCACCGCTGCTGGGGCTTCCACCTTGCCATTGCGGTGGTGTTGCGCCGCTTCGCGGCGCGATGGGCTGACTCAAGAACGCGTCGAAATTATTGAAATCCCCCAATTCCATGTTGGGTTGAACCACAAACGAGCCCAATGATCTTCTCACCGCGGCTTTGATCAAATTATAAATGTGTTTCTCGTCTTCAAACTTCACCTCCGTTTTGGTGGGATGCACGTTCACATCCACCTTGCTCGGATTTACCCGCAAATACAAAGCATATAGCGGGTGGGCATCGGATTCTATCAAACCTTCATAGGCCGCAGAAACGGCATGGTGAAAGTAACTAGATCGTATGAAGCGACCGTTCATGAAAAAATACTGCTCGCCGCGGGTTCGTTTCGCCATACCTGGCGCACCCACAAAACCTTGTATTTCAACGATATCGGTTTGCTCTTCAACCGGCAACACCATCTGCGCATCCTTTTTTCCCAAGGTTTCCATCACCCGGTCTTTGGGCGATTGGATTTTGAAATGATATACGAGCTGACCGTTGTTGTGGTAGATAAACTCCACCCCTGGATTGGCCATCGCTTGTCGTAAAAATTCCTCTACGATGTGTTTGGTTTCTACCGCGATGCTTTTGAGGAAATTTCTGCGGGCCGGAATGTTGTAAAACAAATTTTTGATGGTGATGCTGGTACCCACCGGTGCTGCATCTACGCGCTGCTCTAGCACCTCACTGCCTTCGATGCGAATGTATTGTGCCACTTCGTCTTCGGCCCGGCGCGATTTCATTTCTACCTGCGCCACCGCCGCAATGGATGCCATTGCTTCGCCCCGAAACCCATAGGTGTTCAATCGAAACAAATCTTCCGCTTTTTGAATTTTTGAGGTAGCATGTCGCTCCCAACACAACCGCACATCCGTTTCACTCATCCCCTTGCCATTGTCGATCACCTGCATCAATGTGCTACCCCCATCTTTCACCAACAAGGTGATTTTGGTGGCGCCTGCATCCAAACTATTCTCCAACAATTCTTTGATGGCACTGGCTGGACGTTGCACAACCTCTCCCGCAGCAATTTGGTTTGCTACTGCATCCGACAACAATTTAATTACACTGCTCAATGGGAAATAAAGGTACGAATTTATCCCAAAATTTGCGCACCCCGCACTACATTTTTTCCAACAGAATCATCAACCAACCGTCGACCGTTTCTGTTTTGAGGTGTTTGAGGTTCAACCCCAATGCGTGGTTCACGATCAGCGATTCATCCGCTGCTTGCAAACCGCTCAAAAACAACAAATGTTGGGGTTTAAGGACCCGCACATAGGCCGCCATATCGGCCAAAATCACTTCTCTGTGGATGTTTGCCAATACCACATCAAAATGATCGTTCTGTATGTGGTTCAACGCGGATACATCGCCATGCACCATGCGGTTGCATTTGGTGGCATTGATGACCAGGTTGTCGTTGGCATTGTCTACCACCCAATCATCGATCTCAACGCCCAATACTTCAGTGGCGCCCAACATTTCGGCTGCGATGGCCAAAATTCCCGTCCCGCTGCCCATATCCAGCACTTTGCAACCCCCATCCACGTCAAAAACGGCACGTTGGGTTTGCATTTCGGTCAACATCAGGCGGGTGGTGGCGTGGTGCCCGGTGCCAAAGCTCATTCGAGGCTCTATGGTAATGGGTCTAACACCCTCTGGGGCATCGGGATGGAAGGTTGCCCTCACATAAAACTCACCCACTTGCAAGGGATTGAAATAGTTCTTTTCCCACATCTCATTCCAATTCTCACGCTCTACGATGCTCCATTCGATGCGATCGCAATATTCCATCACAGCTTCTTCTATGCCTTCGTATTCAGACTCAGAAATATCGTTCTCGTCGGCAAACGCCTTCATCCATTGGCCTTCGCTTTCAAAGTGTGTAAAAGGGAATTCGCTGAGGTAGGCGGTAATGATATCGGCTTGGTCTGGGTCCTGACTCAACCATTCGGCCTTGAAACAAATGAAGTTGCTCATTTTTTGGTGCCCAACTGCAAGTTACACTCACCAAATTCGGCATTGTACCCAATGGTGAAGGGCAATTTCGCTGGCTTTTTGCTCACGTACTCCTCGCGCATGTCCTTTTGGAAATAATTCGAAAATAAGTTGATGGTTTTGGTGTATTCACCCAATACTTCGGCTTCAAAACCGCCTTGCTTCATCGCCGCCAAAGGCATACCGCTATCGTCTTGTAAAATTATTTTGGATTGACCCAATACCACATTGGTGATGTCTGAAAAGTAGTCTTTATACATCAAATAACTCGCGGCTTTGAAAAACGAAACCACAGAACCACGCTGTTTGAGATAGTTGATGGTACCTGGCGATTTCTGGTTGGCGGTGTTGCTGATGTCTTGGCTGATATATACCAACTGTTTCACAGATTTGTCTGATTTGTTGGAATAGCCAATTTTCAAACCTTTGGCCTCGGCGCCGGGCTCAACGGCCACTGAATTGCCTTGGGCATCCACGTTGAAATACTCCACGTAGTGCAAATCAAACCCATTGCGGGCCAGATAGAACAGGAATGTATGGAAGGTACCATTCATCAACTCATGGGCAAAATCATCATCCATACTCAACGTGCGGAAGAATCCCAATTTGTGGGGATAGAACATGCATCGATCCAAGGTGGTTAAGTAGTCTTCGAGCTTGGCAGATTCTACCT
>JAIYBO010000050.1 GCA_027488495.1 Bacteroidota bacterium
AATTCATTTACGAAACAGGGGATGCTTCGGGGCAAAACATGACCACCACATGCACTTGGCATGCGCTGTTGTATATGGCTGAGCGATTGAGGTTGGAACTCCCTGAATGTTGGTTCGAATTCATCATTGAGGGCAATGGCGCATCGGACAAAAAAGTATCGCAAAGCAACATCACCGAAGGCAGAGGTGTAAGGGTAACGGCTCATTGCGATATACCCCGACAGGTAATTCATGAGGTGTTGCGCACCACACCAGAAACCATACTGAAGTATTTCGGTCCTTCGGTTGAATACGCAAAAAAATCAGGCATGGTGGGATTCAACGTGAATGTGGCCAACGCCATCGCGGGGATTTTTGTGGCGACCGGACAGGATTTGGCCTGCATACATGAATCAAGCACTGGATTTCTCAATTTGGAAGCCTTGGGATCTTCTATTTACCCAGATGGCATAAGAATCACCTTGTTGCTACCCAATTTGGTGATTGGCACCGTGGGTGGCGGTACACATTTGGCCAAACAATCAGAGGCCTTGGAGATGATGGGCTGCTTGGGCAGTGGCAAAGTGAAACGTTTTGCACAACTCATCGCAGGGTTTGCCATGGGCTTAGAAATATCTACTTATTCGGCCATCATGAGCGGAGAGTTTGCCAAAGCCCACGAAAAATTGGGACGAAACAAACCCGTATCGTGGTTGTTGAAATCTGAAATCACACCAGAATTCCTCAACACGTTGGTGCCAAATTTGCTAAACAACGAACACATCCTTTCACTTTCGTGGAGAGACCAACACCAACTCGAAAACGGCATCATCACCAACATCACCCGAAAAATCAGCAACAAACTGATCGGATTTATTCCGCTACACCTTCAACTCAGCAACGGGAGCGATGAACGCATATTAATCAAATCAAAAGCCTTAGACACCGAAGTCATCAAGGGATTGCACCTAATTTCTGCCTCCATCGATACAGCACTGGCCGATTTGATCAAACTCCATCAAAAGCAATTGGAATACAACCAATGTCATTTGAAGGAAACGGTCATTTACGAACACTTGCAGCAAGCGGGGTTTGTGGCCATGCCCAAATTTTTCGGGAAGTACATTCATACCCAACGTGAAATTCATTTGCTCATCCAAGAGTGGATCAAAACAGAGCACATCGCCTTGAGCAACAGTGAAAATCACCCAGAAAACTGGACCGATGATTGGATTCAAGTATCGTTGAGCAGCATCCAAACCGCCCACAAGGTGCTGGAAACCCTACCCCAAAGCAGGCCCGATTTATTCAATGAATTCAAGCCTTGGCATTCCCTGAATTTGTATGGAAAGCTCATGAATATTTTGATCGAAGAGTGTGCAGACATTGACCACATTGAAGCACTTCAAGACATCAACGACTCTTTGTTGACATTGGAATCGGACCAGGCAGCGGTGCGATGGCCCAAATCGCTCATTCACAACGACTTCAACCCCCGAAATGTATTGATGCGCAACAGCGGCATGCCCTGTATTTACGACTGGGAATTGGCGATGATTGATTTCCCGCAGCGCGATATCATTGAATTTTTGAGTTTCGTGTTGCCGGAAGACTTTTCAGCGCAATCTTTTATGTTGTACTTGAAAGAACATTATCTGGAGATTGTTCAACGCAAAGGGCCCGGACATGAATTGGGCTTTGAAGAATATCTAAAGGCCACAGAAATGGCCATCAAAACTTACATCTGTTGCAGGGTATCGTTTTACGAAGTGTCTGGTATCGTGGCAAAATATGATTTTTCACCCCGCATCCTAGCGGTTTCATTGCGAATGCACCAAATCATTGAATCAGAATTGCAAAACGCATAACTTGCGAGCAATCTATCACAATGGGCCAATCAAACTGGATTTACATGTGGGGGGCATTAATTCCCTTGATTGTGAGCAATGTGCTCCACATGGTTTTGGTGAAAAAAAACTTGTGGTCCGTGCTCGCCAAACCAATCCACGCCAGGGCCTATGGCAATAACAAAACTTGGCGCGGGGTGGTATTTGTGTCATTGGTAAACGCGGTGGTTTTCTGCATCATCCATTGGCCCAGCCTCAATGCTTTCCGTGGTTGGGAAGTCGTTGCGATAAATTTCTTCATCGGCTGGATGTACGGATTGGCCTACGTGCTTTTCGAGCTACCCAATTCATGGCTCAAACGAAGGATGGGCATTCCCGCAGGTGGCTCTCCGGAGCGCTTCAAGGGTCTGTTTATGCTGCTCGATAAAACAGATTCCGCTTTGGGGGTAAGCCTCGTTTTTTGTGTATTGCACCCATTTTCTTGGGGCGATACAGCCTTGTTTTTCATCACCGCTTCAGGCTTACATATCCTTTTCTCTTGGATTCTATATCTTCGAAAAATCAAAAAAGCGTTTTAAACCAAACAGACATCCCATGAGTAAAACCGCTACCCCATCGCCCCAAAAGGAAAACATTTGGAACCTACCCAATGCCATCAGTTTGTATCGATTGCTTTCATTTCCTTTTTTGTTATACCTGATTTTTGCGGGCAACGAATCGTTGTTTGCGACCTTGTTGTGTATCAACTTGGCCAGCGACGCCATTGACGGAATCATTGCGCGTGCGTTTAAACTGCAAACCGAATTTGGGGCACGTTTGGATTCTATGGCCGACTGGGGCACTTACATTTTGGCGTTTGTGGGCATTTACAATTTTAAGATGCCAGATCACGGCCATGATTTTTGGCTGCTTTATCCGTTCATCGGGTTGATTGTGTTCTACAACTTGTTTTCATACCTGAAATTCAAGCGTTTGCCCAGCCTGCACCTCTACAGCACCAAAGTGGGCGGGTATTTACAAGGCATTTACTTTTTTGGACTGTTTTCTTATGGCTATTACGCGCCGATATTTTTCGTGGCGATGATTTGGGGTTGGTTGAGCAGCATTGAAGAAATCATCATTTTGGTAAGAAGCAAATCACTGGCATCCAATGTGAAGGGATTGTATTGGATCCTCAAGCAAGAAAAAATCGCTTAGTGGCTTAATATTTTTGCCTCGCTAAAGGGCGCTGATTCATTTCAACGGGCCTCAATAAATCAAAGGAAACAAGCGCCAAGAACGGGCTTTGTATTTCTGGTAATTTTCGCCGAAATGACTTTCGAGCACCGCTTCTTCCACCGCAATTCGCTTGTGGGTAGATATCCAAACGGCCAACAACACCAGAGCGGTACACAAAAAACTCTGAAACGCAAGCCCATAACCCAATCCATAAATGTACATGCCGGTATAGCTCGGATGTCGAACCCACCGATACACCCCATCCGTTTTCAGTTGATGATCTTTGAGGATGCTCACTTTCACGGTGAACGCCTTTTTCAAGGAAGCGATGGCAATCCATCGAATAGACATGCCCACAACAAATAGGCTAACTGCGATGAGATCTATGAGGGGCAATTGGTTGAATTTCCAAGGGTCCATTTGGGCCAAAACGAAAGAAAAAATGACCGAAAACGGCATCAGCACGCGAAAAATCCAAATGGTGTGATCGTCTTTTACATACGACAGATCCTTGTCACTCGCATTCTTCAATGCGTTTGCGGCGATGGCTGATACGGCGATCACCCCAAACATCGATATAGGCAGCCACTGCATCATTTGTGACTGTGGGGATGCGCGGTGTAATGTTCAAATTGTTTATCGAACAGCACCCCATAAATCGCTTTGAAAACCGAAGTGGTTTTGGGCCGTTTCCACAACCCCAACCAAAGGGTAAACCAAGAAAGGTGTGGTATGTTGTGGTGGACATCGTGATTGCCGATGCCCATGCCCATGGGAAACCAAAACGTGTTGCTTTCGTGTTCATTGTTGTACCCCAGATGCTCACACCAATGCCTGAGCACACTGAACGCATTGAGCACAAGCAAGGTTCCCAATACAAACCAACCCGAGGGCTGAGCGAAATAAATCACCAAACCAGAAACGGCAGCGGCCCAAATCATGTGGTAATAATTCATCTTGGGCGACATCACTACTCGGTTCATTTTCTTCACTTTACGCTGTTGCGTAATCACCAAATACAGGGTGAATAACAGCGGAATCATGGTACAGAGCAAATAGAAAAATCGATGGTTGTCGTACAGGTGTTTTTTGGTATCAGGCCACAGCGGATCCACGTCGGTATTGGTATTGGAGTGATGTATGAGGTGAAATTTCCTGAAGGGTTCGGCATAAACGGGCAACAACATCAACCCGGCACCCAAATTCATGATCCAGCGATCGGCTTTGGTACGTGTGATGGATTTGTGGGCACCATCATGCACAATCACAATGAAAAACGCGTGAGCAACCATCCCCGAAAACAGCAGTACCCAATACGACCCTTCATTGAATGCACGCATCAACTGTCCCAAAATCGCATACAAACCGGCACCCACCAACACGGAAATCACTGGGATCAACCAAGGGAATCGCCTCAAGGATTGTTCCAATTGAAATTCATGGGATTGCGAGGGCGAAAACGGGGCTTGCATGTTGGTTTAATTGGGAAAAGTTGAAGAACGAAAATACTGATTTTAGTTG
>JAIYBO010000041.1 GCA_027488495.1 Bacteroidota bacterium
CGAACGCTGGCGGCCAAGATTTCGGTTTCGTATCCTTGTACTGCGTAGATTTCTGCGATTTGTTTGATCAAATCCATGCCTTCCCAGTTTTGGTCATCGATGCGACCTACGAAAGGGGATAGGTATGTTGCACCTGCTTTTGCGGCGAGGATGGCTTGTCCAGCGCTGAAAATCAATGTACAATTGGTGCGGATACCGCGGTCTGAGAAATATTTAATGGCTTTGATACCATCTTTGATCATCGGTACTTTTACCACAATGTTGGGATGTAAAGCGGCCAATTTTTCGCCTTCTTTGACCATGCCATCAAAGTCAGTGCTGATGACTTCTGCACTCACGTCACCATCGACCATTTCGCAAATGGTTTTATAGTGGTTTAAAACGGCTTCTTCGGTGAAGATGCCTTCTTTTGCCATGAGGCTGGGGTTGGTGGTTACACCATCGAGAATACCAAGGTCGTTGGCTTCTTTGATTTGGGCAAGGTTGGCTGTATCGATGAAAAACTTCATGGGTACAAAGTTAGGCTTTCTTTTGGTTGGGCTAGGGCACATTGATACACATTTTTTACACCATTTTGCTCGGGTTTCCCGGTTTTTTGTGCTGCGATGTGGAAGAATAATTGATTGTGATTCAAACAATTGTGCGAGTTGATGGGTTTGTTGCGTAATCGATTCTTTTTGGAAAAGGCGTATAACTATATCATTCAAGGTGCTGGGGCTTCGGGTCTTTGGTTGGCGTATTCGCTTTACAAGGAGGGGTTGTTGAACGATGGTTCGCTGCTCATCGTGGAGCGAGATGCTCTGAAAAGAAACGATCGCACATGGTGTTTTTGGGGCGATGGGCTTGCTGGCGAATTGCCTTTTACAGATTTCTCTTGGGAGCAGGTTCAGGTTTTTGGGACATCGCAAAGCATCGCGCCGTATACCTATCACCATTGTAGGAGTGAAGCTTTTTACGATTTTGTGAAAATGGCATTGGACTCATCGCAAAACATCGATTGGGTTTGTGGGGAGGTGATATCGGTTGCTCAGGTGGGCGGCCAGGTGGATGTGAACATTTGTGAAGCGGGGGCCGTTGAACAAACTTTTGTTGCTGATTGGTTTTTTGGCAGTGGGTTTGATCCAAAGGCAGGGGCTGAGATTGACCTTTGGCAGTCTTTTGTGGGTTGGCGGGTGAAGAGTGATTTGGGAAAGCCTTTTTTTGATCCATGCGCCTGCACATTGATGGATTTTGGGATTGAACAAAAGGGTAAAACACGTTTTTTGTATGTGCTGCCTTTTAGCGAAACGGAGGCATTGATTGAGGTGACGCAATTTGACAAAGAGACGTTGACGTTGGCAGAAGGTGAGCAGATGCTCAAAGAGATTTGTGCCCAGCGGGGTTGGGATGTTTCTGTGTTGGATTTGGAGTTCAATGCCATTCCGATGAGTGTAAAGTTTGATCGTTCAATGCGATTTGATGCATCGGACTCTAGGGTTGTGCCTTTGGGCGTTGCTGCGGGTGCTTTGAAGCCCACCACGGGATATGGGTTTCTGCGGATGATGCAACATGGGAAAGCCATTGCTCAAGCCTTGAAGCAGAAGTCTAGGATTCCAACGATGTATCGATTGGGGCGATTTCGGTTTTACGACGATTTGCTCTTGAGGATTTTGCAAAAACATCCATACAGGGGGAAACAGATATTTGATCAATTGTTCCATCACAAAAAGGCCTCGATGGTGTTGCGTTTTCTGAATGAGGAAACCAATATCTTGCAAGAAATTATGATATTTATGTGGTTGCCGAAGCGACTTTTTCTGAGAACACTCTTTGCGAAATGGGTTCGGGGATGATGAATTATACGGGTTCGCGTTTGTTTCGATGGCAGATGTTGTTGCAGCTGATATTTATACTGTTGGTGCCGGTTCTGCTTCAATTTCCTGTTTTGCAAGGGGTGCTGAGTTTGTTGGGCTTGGTATTTCTGGGTATACCTCACGGTGGCAACGACTTTTTCTATCGAAAAGAAAAAAATACCGCCGGTAGTGTGAGGTTTTTGGTGATGTATATGGGGGTGATGCTGCTGTATTTGTGTTTATGGTATGTTTGGCCCGGTCTATCGCTGCTGGTGTTTTTGTTGATATCGATTCATCATTTTGGGCAGTCGAATTTCAATAGCCATCGGATTGTATCGTTGGATTCCTTGCTTTGGGGCGGTTGGTTGGTGGTGTTTCCGGTTTTGAGGCACAGTGCCGAAGTGTTTGGCATTTTTGCTGACATGCTGGGTGGTCAGGCACTATCGGTTTCGGTCGGTGGGACTTTGGACGCGTGGGGACTTGCCTTGGTTTCAGTGGGGTTTGGGTTGGTGTATGGGTTGGTGTTGTTTGGCAAGCATCGCCAAGGGTGGTTCTACTATTTGATGCAGTGGGTGTTGGTGACGGTTTGGTATTGGATTACGCCGCTATTGTTGGGGTTTGTTGTGGTTTTTTGCTTTTGGCATGCATTGCAATCGATGCAATATCAATTGGATTATGTGAGCGAAACATACAAGCAAAATAGAAGAAAAACGCTCATGGGTTTCGTGCCATTTGGTTTGATGGCTTTGGTGGGGATGGCTTTTTTGTTGCGATTTGATTTGGCATCGAATCTGGGGTTTGCCTTTGTGCTATTGTCTTTGGTCACGCTGCCGCACGTGGTGGTGATGGATGGCCTTTATCGGGGTCATCACAAGGATGAGTGATTGCCGAGGTGTTTTTTGTACAGGGGCTTTCTCATCCAGAACATCGCGATGAATGGTAGGCACATGAGGAGTGTGAAAAAGGGGTTTTTGCCTTCGAATTTTAAACGGTCTATGATCAGCGTTTGGTGATTGCTCGTGCTTTTGAGGGCGTGGGTATGTTTCCAGGTTTTGAGGGGGTGAGGCAGTTGCAGTCCTTCGTCGCGAAACAGCCAATGTTTTTCTGTGTATCGGTGTGCGGTGATGATCCCATTCCATTGTTGTTTGATGGGGCCGATGCCAATTTTGAAGGAGAGCTGATCGCCTGCGCGCTGGCCATCGTAGCGGATCAATTCCATGGCGATAAAGGGCGGATTGAGCTTTAGTAGCAATTCTTTGTTGAATTTTTTGGCCACCTCATCGATATGGGCGTTTACGGGGGTGACAAATGTGAATTGCATCATAGTTTTGTAAAAGAACAAACCATTTGGGATTTGTTTGGTTTTATTAGTACGATTTCTATCAAATAATATGTCGCACAGAGTTTCAGTATATCGCACAGCCCATTTCAACGCAGCGCATCGATTGCATGTGCCCAGTTGGACCGATGAGCAAAACAGGTCATTTTTTGGATTGTGCAACAACGCGCATTACCATGGTCACAACTACGATTTGGAGGTGAAAGTTGAGGGGGAGGTGGATTCTGTGACTGGGTATTTGATTGATATGAAGTTGATTAAGCAGTACATCGACGAAGAAGTGATTGAGCGATTTGATCACAAAAACTTGAATTTGGATACTGAGGAGTTTCGCGACTTAAACCCCACGGCGGAGAACATCGTATGGGTGATTTGGCAAAAGTTGAGGGCGCGGGTACCGATGGAAATGAATTTGAGTGTAAGATTGTACGAGACACCCCGTAATTTTGTAGAGTTCAATGGATAAAAATTTAGCAAATGAGCTGCTGAAGCAGTGGGAAGAGATGGGCGATTCGCACATTTCGGTTAAGCAAGAGACTCCTTTGCGTGAGGATGCTTTTGAAATGGACGATGCCTTGAAGATTGAATTGATTGCCAAGCATTTTAAGGAAATCATGCACGTGTTGGGGTTGGATTTAACCGATGAGAGTTTGGCCGGTACGCCTTTGCGTGTTGCGAAGATGTATGTGAACGAGCACTTTAAAGGTTTGGATCCCAAGAATCGTCCAGAGCCAACGATGTTTGAAAACAGTTATAAGTATTCGGAGATGTTGGTGGAAAAGAACATTCAATTTCACAGTACTTGTGAGCATCATTTTGTGCCGATTTACGGTTTTGCCCATGTGGCATACATTTCTGGGGGGCAGGTGATTGGTTTGAGTAAATTGAACCGGATTGTTGATTATTTTGCTCGCAGGCCTCAGGTTCAGGAGCGAATGACCGTTCAGATTGCTCAGGAATTGAAGAAGGTGTTGGGCACGGAGGATGTGGCTGTGATTGTGGATGCCAAGCACATGTGTGTGGCGAGTAGGGGTATTAAAGACTGCAGTAGCAGCACAATTACCAGCAGTTTTCATGGTAAGTTTATGGATGCTTCTACGCGCGCCGAGTTGTTGAAATACATCGGTGGGTAATTGATAATGAAGGAATTGAGGTGACTTTTTCGGAGGTTGATCTCGTAGATAAACAAAAAAGCAGCGAATTCGCTGCTTTTTTGTTTTAAAGTGGGCGACTAACCGGACTCGAACCGGCGACCCCTAGCGCCACAAGCTAGTGCTCTAAC
This sequence comes from Bacteroidota bacterium, assembly GCA_027488495.1. Lineage (GTDB taxonomy): Bacteria > Bacteroidota > Bacteroidia > NS11-12g > UBA955 > UBA955. The sequence continues at coordinate 4,454 of JAIYBO010000041.1, forward strand.
CACCTGAGCTATAACCGCCATTTAATTGGACTGCAAAGATAATATTTTTTTGAATATTTTTCAATTTTCAGAAGAAGGTTTGTAAAAATTGCCAATAATTTGATGTCACGCCGTGGGGTATGTACTTTTGTTACATGCGTAATAACAAATCGGTATTGTGGTTAACGGGGTGGTATCCCAGTTCAACGCATCCGGATGCGGGCAATTTTATTGTACGGCATGCCAACGCATTTGTTCATTCGCAAGTAAATATAGATCAATCGTTGGGTTTGGTATTGGCACATTTTCCGGTGTATTCGTTTTGGAGGATGTTGAAGTTTGGAAAAGCGGTTGAAAAGCCCATGCCGAAGGGCGATTTGGTGGAGGGCGCGGAGTTGTTGTGGAGTCCAGTGCCGCAGTTTGGCGCTGGTCTGTTGGGTCGTTGGGTGAGTTACCAATATTATAAATGGCGGGTTGCGCGGGTTTTGCGATGTTGGGTGAAGGAGAATGGGTTGCCGTTGGGTGTGCATGTGCATGCGGCCGACAAGGTCATGCGAGTGGTGCCAGGGTTTCTGGATCATTGTTTAAACGTGTTTGGTAAGCGATTGCCTTTGTGGTATACAGAGCATTGGGCCATATTTAACGATGTGGTTTTTGATGGATTCGGCAAACGGAATGCGGTGTTTCGCGGTGATATGATTAAAATGTGGAGTAGGGTGGATGTAGCAGCGCCGGTTAGTTTGCATTCACACGCTCAGATGCAGCGTTATTTGGGAGGGGCTAAGCCATTCGTGTTGTTTCCCAATGTGGTTGATACAAAGATTTTTCGAAGGATTTCTGGTTTGGAAGGTTCGAAGCCGGCTGATGGGTTTACATTTTTGCATGTGTCGTCTTTGGAGCCAAGGAAAAACGTGGCGGGCATTGTGCGTGCTTTCGCCCAGTTAAAGTTGCGGTTTCCTGGTGATGCCTTGGAATTGCGCATTGTGGGTGGTGGTAGTGAGCGATTTTTGAGTGAGGCAAGAACGGTGGCCGTGGCTCTGGGTTTGTTGCACGTGGTGAATCCGAGCGTTCGATTTTTGGGGAATTTGAATTCTGAGTCGGTGGCTGTAGAAATGCAAAATGCCGATGCATTGGTGTTGTTTTCGGCGATGGAAAATGCACCTTGCGTGATTTCGGAGGCGTTGTGTTGCGGGTTGCCGGTCATTTCAAGTGCTGTAGCGGGCATTCCGGAAATGCTGAATAACGACAATGGGTTGATGGTTGATTCTGGGGATGAGAAGGGGTTGGTTATGGCGATGGAAAAGGCCATGGGCGATTCAGTGACATGGGATAGAGGAAAAATCGCAGCGGCTGCTCAACGGATATTTGGTTTTGATGCAGTTGGGGGGATTTTGAACGAAAGCTATAGAAATTTGATGTAGATATGTGTGGCATAGGCGGATGGATTGAATTTCAGGGAGTTTCGGCGGCAAGTATGCGCGCAGCCGGAGAGTTTATGGCGGATGCCATGAAACATCGAGGGCCCGATGGTTTTGGGGTGGAGGTATTTGGCGGCGACGAAGATGCCATTGCCATGGTGATGCACAGAAGGCTATCGATTTTGGGTTTGGGCGATGAAGGAAAGCAGCCCATGCGAAGTGCGGATGGTAGATATTGGATCTCTTTCAACGGAGAGATTTATAATTTTTTGGAGCTGGCATCAGCTTACGGATTGACAACCAATACGGGTACGGATACTGAAGTGCTTTTGCAGTTGTGGTGTTTGAAAGGGGTTGATTGCATTGCTTTGTTAGACGGATTTTTCGCTTTTGCCATTTGGGATACGGAGTTGAAGGAGTTAACCTTGGCCAGGGATAAAACGGGGGTAAAACCTCTGTATTATTATTTGGATCAGGATGGCGATCACTCTGAAAATATCATCAAATCGCTCTTCTTTGGCAGTGAAGATTTTGCGTTGATGCAAGTTTTGGCATCGCAGGGAATAGAGGTTGTGTTGAGTGAGCGTGCGTTGAAATCGCATTTGGAGGAGGGGATGTCGGACAGAAACATGTTATTCAACGGAATTCTGGAGTTGGAAATGGGTTGTTATCTTACCTATTCATGTTTGAGTTTGGATTCGAAGTTGAATCCCATTTCGGATTGGGGTCGTGTGGAGATCAAGCCATGGCACAATGGCGAGTATTTGGAATTGGATGATGGGTTGGGCTGGCAGCAACAGTTTGGGTTGAAAGAGGAGCCCAAGAATCATATCGAATTGTTGCGGTCGCAGTTGTTATCGGGCATGAAGAAACGACTTCGCAGTGATGTGCCCATTGGATTTGCGGTGAGTGGTGGAATTGATAGTGCGGCTTTGGTGGGTATGGCGAGGGAAATCATGGGGAAAGAGGCGCATTTGCATGTGTTCTCTGTGGTTGCGCCGGGTATGGACGGCGATGAAAGTGAGTATCAGAAGGCGGTGGTTGAGCATGTGGGTGGAATTTGGCATAAGGTGGATGTTCGGGATTTGGATGGGCAATATTTAGTAAGGTATATCAAGGCAACGCATCGTATCCCGGTGGCGTGGAATAATTTGGCCCATTTTGCTTTGTGCGAAGCGGTGAAAGCGGCGGGTGTAACTGTTTTGTTTAACGGTCAGGGGGCGGATGAATTGTTTGGTGGTTACCCTCATTACTACAAGGCAGCATTTTGGAATGAGAGGAATACGCTTTGGCCTGTAAGGAAGAAGTGGCCTGTGGGTTTTATATCGGCGGGCAAACAGTGGTTTAAAGCGGTTTTGGGTAGTTGGGTTGGCCGCCAGTTTGAGACATGTGTGGATGTGCTGATGCGACAAGATTATTACGGCGAAAGGCTCACGCAATTGTTGCGTTTTGAGGATAGGAATGGGATGGCCTGTGGGATTGAATCAAGGAATCCATTTGCCGATGATTATCGGATGGCGGATGCTTGGTTGAACGCATGGGGCGATGATACGTGGGATTTGACTGGCTCGTTGAGTTCGAAGTTGGTGGATGGGTATTCCAAGGGATATTTGCGCAAGGCGATGGATGTGGGATTGGTTCCGAAGAAGGTTTTGTGGCGGGTAGATAAAAAAGGGTTTACGGTGCCGAAGTCGGAGATGACCTTGAAGGGGATTTCAGAATGGAAGATGTGGGTGATGAGTGCTAAATTGGATGGCCTGGTATCGCGAAAAAGACGACAGCATGCACTGAACCGAGCTGCGGCAATGAGTGGTTTTGGTGTGCCGAAAAATGGTTCAAAAACGCGGGTATTCAATGGCAGCGATGTGAAGCTGCTGGATCAGTTGTTCCGATGGGCTGCTGTTGGGTGTTTTTTGGAGGTGTTTAATTTTCAAATGGGTGTTGTGAACGATGGCAAATAAATATGCGGATGGCGGGCCATTAAAGACCTTCGGGTGGCAATTGGCCAAGGCGTTTTGTGCAGCTTTGGTGGTTGTGATATATTCTCGGGGGATGGGGGCTTTTGGTAGGGGGAATCTGTCGGTGATGTTGTTGTATTTGCAACTCACTTTGATGGTGAGCGAATTGATTGCGGGTGGTGCATTGGCCAATTTATTTGCGAAATTTTCTGTGAGAAGAATTGCCCCATCGGCCCATGTTTTTTTGTTTGCGGTGCTGCTATTGGGGTATGTTGTTGGTTGGTTTTTATGGGTGGTACCCAATCAGGGTGTTTTGCCTTTGAACTTGGATCACCCAAAGGTGATTGCGTTGAATTTGCTCTTTATGCAGGGCTTTTTCCTTGGTGGTTTGGGCATTCAATACAATTATTTACAAGCAAAAGGGTTGGTCCATCAAAGAAATCAATTGCAATTGTTGATTGAGATTTTGAAGTTGCTGGGTTTGGCGTTGTGTTTTGAGGCGATGTATGGCTTTATTTTCCCTAGGCATTTTGCAAGTGAGTTGGTTGGGACTGCGGATGTAATACCTGATGGACAAACATTCAATTATGTTCATGGATTCAATGAGTTGGCCATTCTGTGGGTGTTGGTGTATGCATCGGGTATCGCATGGGTGTATTCGATGTGGAAAATATGGAGGCGTGTGGGTAGGTTGAACTGGCGGCCTTTGTGGAATCCCCCACGTGAAATGTTCGAAAGTGGGGTGCTGTCTCAGGTTGGGCACATACTGTTGTTCTTGTTGTATCGATTGCCGCTGTGGTGGGTTGCTTCGGAGTATGGTGGTGCGGAAGCGGGTGTTTTGGCCAATGCTTTGTTGATGGCAGACACGATTTGGATATTTGGCAATTCGTTTGGTACCATTTTGCATGCAAGGGTTATAACGGGCGTGTTGGATGATCTGAAAGTGGGGCGCATGCTCTCACGTTATGTTTGGCTTTCAGGGATGGGGACATTGGTGGCCATTGTTGCGGCATTGTGTGTGCCAGTTGATTGCTATGTGTGGGTGTTTGGTGACACATTTTCAGGGCTAAAAGCCTCGTTTATATGTATTTCGCCGGCTGTGTTTTTCTTGGCACTTTCAGCGCCAATTGGACATTATTTGCATGCGCAAAATCGATTTGTGTCATTGATTGTGAGTTATTCGAGTGCCGTATTGGTTTTGGCGCTGATTTGGTTTTGCGTGGATTCTTTGATGGGTAAGTTGATGGGTTTGAATCTTGCCTTTTTAGTATTGTTCTTGTTGAATTATCTACAGGTTAGGCACATAGTGAAAACAAGGGGTATCTTATTCATTGTGTGGCGGTTTACTCGAATTCGATTCGCCAAAAAATAGGCACTTCTTGTATACTATTTGGAACAATCGGCGGGTGTGTTGAGTGAACTACACCGATAAATCCTATTTTTGCCACACATTCACATAAAGATAATATATTATGTCAACCCCTAACAACGGTGGAACTCCAAGGTACAATCCGCTTGAGAGCATGCAGAGACGCTTCGATGAGGCGAAAGAGAAATTAGGATTGGACGATCAATTTGCAAACGTATTGCGTGTACCAGACAAAGTGGTGGCGGCCAATATTCCAGTAACGATGGATGATGGTACCATTCGTGTGTTTGAAGCGTATCGTGTGGTTCATAGTGTGCATTTGGGTCCTTCTAAAGGTGGAATCCGTTATAGCATGGATGTGCACTTGGATGAGGTAAAGGCATTGGCGGCTTGGATGACATGGAAATGTGCCGTAGTGAATGTGCCTTATGGTGGTGCGAAGGGTGGTATCAAGTGCGATCCTCGTAGCATGAGTAAGGGTGAATTGGAGCGTTTGACGCGTGGATATACTTTGGCCATGCGCAACGTTTTTGGACCTGACAAAGACATTCCAGCGCCGGATATGGGTACAAGTGCCCAAGAAATGGCTTGGATCGTAGATGAATTTAGTAAGATTTCTGGACATAACTCTTACGCCGTTGTTACTGGAAAGCCTTTGGTTTTGGGTGGTAGCTTAGGTCGTGTAGAAGCAACCGGAAGAGGTGTTATGGTGAGCACTCGCAGTGCGATGGCCAAATTGGGCTTGAATCCAACAAACACGACATGTGTAGTTCAGGGTTTTGGAAACGTGGGAAGTATTTCTGCGAAATTGATCGCTCAGTTGGGTGTGAAAATCGTAGCGATTTCTGACGTGACTGGTGGTTATTATAACCCAGAAGGAATTGATGTAGCCGAAGCCATTTCTTACGTTGCAAACAGTGCATCGCGCAGTTTGGAAGGTTACAAAGGCGGAAGTCAAGTAACAAATGGTGAATTGTTGGAGTTGCCATGTGATATTTTGGTGCCTGCGGCGATGGAAGATCAAATCACACCAGAGAATGCATCGAGAATCAAAGCCAAAATGATTGTAGAAGGCGCCAATGGTCCAACTACGGCTGAAGCGGATTCTATTTTGAACGAAAAAGGCATTCTGGTTGTTCCAGATATTTTGGCCAACGCGGGTGGTGTTACTGTATCGTATTTTGAGTGGGTACAGAACCGTTTGGGTTACTATTGGACAGAAGAGCGTGTGAACCGTCGTGCGGATCGTGCGATGAAGCAAGCGTTTGATAATGTATATGCTACTTCAGAAAAGTACGGTGTGAATATGCGTATTGCTGCATACATCGTGGCATTGGATAAGGTAGCAAGTACCTTGAAATTGAGAGGCTCTTTCTAAAATGAGATTACACAGAGAAGGTTTTACCATCATTTTTGTTACCACCCTGGTGCTTTTGGGTTTGAACTATGGTGTTCAAGCGCTGGCCGGTGAGGGTCTGATTTCTCAGATTTTCTTGGGATTGTCGTTGGTGTTTTTTGTTTTGGTGGTTCAGTTTTTTAGGAATCCATCAAGAAACACACCGCAAGGTGAAGGTTTGATCATTGCGCCTGCAGATGGCAAGGTTGTGGTGATCGAAGAGGTTGAGGAACCCGAGTATTTCAAAGACAAACGAAAGCAGGTGAGCATTTTTATGTCGCCCGTAAACGTTCACGTGAATCGCGCGCCCGTTACTGGAAAGGTGTTGTATTACAAATATTTCAAAGGGAAGTATTTGGTGGCATGGCATCCAAAGAGCAGTACTGAGAATGAGAGAACCACTGTGGTGATGGAAGAAAATGGGAAGCAAGTTTTGTTCAGGCAGATTGCTGGCGCATTGGCAAGAAGAATTGTTTGTTATGTGAAACCCGGTGTAGCATTGAATCGCGGTGATGAGTATGGATTCATCAAATTTGGTTCAAGAATCGATTTGTATTTGCCTTTGGATACAGAAATTTTGGTTAATTTGAATCAGAAAACTGTGGGTGGCGAAACCATCATTGCGAAGTGGTAAATGCCAGAAATTGTTGTTATATTTGTTTAAATAGAAAATATATATGAAAAAAATCATTGCTTTTGGATTGTTGATCGCAGGATTTGCGATTGTTTCTCAGGCTCAAACTGCGGGTCAAACTGCAGAAAATACCCCTGCAATTGAAGTAGCTCAGGTTGCTCCAGCTGATGCGGTTGCCCCAACTAAGGCTTGTTGCAAGAAAGAAGGTTCTGCAGCGGGTTGTAGCAAGGCGGGTGCTGCCAATGGCGAAGTAAAGGCTTGTTGCAAGAAAGAAGGATCAGCGGCTTCTGCTTCTGCAGCGGCTCCAGCCATGGCTCCCAAAGCGGCTTGCGGTGGATCTGCTGAACACAAGTGTGGTGGACATGGTGATGCAGCTGCGAGTGCTTCGGCCAATGCAGCAGCTCCGATTGCGGCCCCTGGTGTTGCTCCAAAGAAGGCTTGTGCCAGCGGTGCCGAAGGTAAGCCTTGCTGCAAGAAGTAAGCACATTTAGGGTCGTCAAGGCCAAGGGAATTCATTGAGTCCCTAATACTTATTTGAATGATCTGATTTGGGTACTCACAGGCTTGTGGGTACCCAAATTTATTAGTGGGAAACCGTAGTTTTTTTCTTTCATATGGATTCTGTATTGTTCCTTTGCAGTTGGGATGGACAAAGGATTTCGCAGAATTGCATTTACGATTATGGGACTTACTGCACTCACGGTGATTTCAGTGGGTGTTTACCTATGGTATAACTTCAATGCGCGGAGTAGGTTGGTGTTGGTGATTCCTGAAACGGCGAGCTGGTTTGTACACGTTCAAACCAAATTACTTCGAGCGGATTTTGCTAAATCATCGGAACAGCCGCAGGGTATCGCCATGTTGGGAAAGACCATTTCTGAATTGCCGATTTTTAAAAAGGTGAAAGACGCGGGAGAGCCCGGAATTGCCTTGTATTCGGATGTGGTAGCATTTGGGTTGGATGAGGGTACATGTTTGGCCTTGTCACTTACATCGGAAGAACGATTTAAAGAGTTTTTGAAGGCGCTTAAAAAGCGGAACTTGGTGAAGGGTGGCATCGACAAAGGGAAGTATTTCTATGTGGAGTTTCCCAATGCGAAAGCTTATGTGGCGTTTAAGTTTAAGGCAATTGTGGTATATAAGCCCAGTGATACGTCGGCTGATTATAAAAATGCGGAGCGTGCTTTCGATGTTGTATTTGCTGAAAAAACGCATACAATGATGCAAAACAAAGAGGTACAAGCGCTTTATGAGAACGAGCCGGAGGTTGTGTTTTTTGCGCGTGACAAAGCGTTTGGCTTATCACAAAGCATCGATTTTCCCGAGATGGGAAGCGCGGCTGGAGATAGTGAGCATAAGTATGTAAAGTTTGCATATCCTACATTAAAGGCGTCTGGGGTGGTGTCGCCCTTGATGTTGGTATCAAAGAGTGGTTTGCCCGTTGAAGTGCAGAAATGTATCGACCCACAAAATCGTATGACGGCCCATACGGCATTGGATTTGATGGCCAAAATTTTGAATCAATCGATAAACGAGATTTCGCAATGAATATACAAGAGTTAATTAAGGAGCGCATTTTAATCATCGATGGTGCCATGGGCACGATGATTCAGAAACACAAGTTGTCTGAAGCGGATTACCGTGGAGCGCGTTTTGCGGATTTTGCCCATGCATTGCAGGGTAACAATGACTTGTTAGTGCTCACTCAGCCACAAATTATTTCAGACATTCACAAGCAATTCTTGGCGGCAGGGGCGGATATTTTGGAGACCAATACCTTCAATGCGAATTCAATTTCGATGTTGGATTATCACATGGTGGATTTGGTTAAAGAGCTTAATGCGGCAGCGGCGAAATTGGCGTTGGATGCAGCGGCTGAATATACTGCGATGGACCCGAGTAAGCCTCGTTTCGTGGCCGGTTCCATTGGGCCTACCAACAAAACAGCCAGTTTATCGCCCGATGTGAACAATCCAGGATATCGCGCCGTGTCATTCGATGATTTGGTGGCCTGTTACACAGAGCAAGTGATTGCGTTGATGGATGCGGGAGTGCATTTGTTGTTGGTGGAAACGGTGTTTGATACGTTGAATTGCAAGGCGGCTTTGTTTGCCATAAACACAGTGAAAGAGGCTCGTGGAAGTGATATTCCAGTGATGGTGAGCGGTACAATTACCGATAATTCTGGCAGAACTTTGAGTGGGCAAACGGCGGAGGCTTTTTGGATATCGATATCACACGGAAATTTGATGAGTGTGGGTCTGAATTGTGCTTTGGGAGCCCCACAAATGCGCCCGTTTATTGAGGAAATGGCCCGCGTGGCTTGGGTGCCCATTAGTTGTTATCCGAATGCAGGCTTGCCCAATGAATTTGGAGAATATGACGATTCACCGGAAGGTATGGCGGCGGTATTGGAAGATTGGTGCGCACAAGGTTGGGTGAATATTGTGGGAGGGTGCTGTGGTACAACCCCGGATCATATCAGAGCCATCGCAGCAGCAGCGGCAAAACACGCTCCAAGGCCCATTCCAACAGAACTTTAAGTGTCGAGTTGACACTTCTAAAAACAATTTTTTTATCTTAATTCTACCTATCTTTGCACCATTATCATGGCTGACGTTCAAACTCAGAAATTGCCTGCAACATCATTTGATTTATTTGCAGGTTTAGAATCTACAAATCACGAGCAAATCGTTTTTTGTCAAGATCACGCAACTGGACTTAAGGCAATCATTGCCATTCACAACACTGTATTGGGCCCAGGTCTGGGTGGTACTCGCTTTTGGCATTACACCCACGAGAAAGATGCCATTCGTGATGCCATGCGTTTATCGCGCGGTATGACCTACAAGGCTTCTGTAGCTGGTTTGAATTTGGGCGGTGCAAAGGCGGTTATCATTGGCGATGCCAATTCGATGAAGTCTGAAGCATTGATGCGCAAATTCGGTCGGTTCGTTGAAAACCTAAACGGTAAATACATCACTGCCGAGGATGTGGGAACTACCACTCGCGACATGGAATATGTGAATATGGAAACCGACCACGTGGTGGGTTTGCCAGAAAGTATGGGCGGTGGCGGAGATCCATCACCTGTAACAGCATATGGTACTTATATGGGTATCAAAGCATCAGCGAAGCAAGCTTGGGGCAACGACAGTTTGTCTGGTAAGTCAGCTGCGGTGATGGGCATTGGTAAAGTGGGCATGCATTTGTTGGAGTACCTACACAAGGAAGGTGTGAAATTGTACGTGGCAGATATCAATGATTCTGCATTGCAAGCTGCTGCAACCCAGTTTGGGGCTACCGTGGTGAGTGGTGAAGAAATGATTGGTTTGGACGTAGATATATTTGCTCCTTGCGCTTTGGGTGGCATCATCAACGACGGTACTTTGCCTAAGTTGAAATGTCAGATCGTTGCGGGTGCGGCCAATAATCAATTGGAAGACGAGAAAGTTCATGGCGATTTGTTGAAATCAAAAGGCATCATTTATGCCCCTGATTTTGTGATCAACGCTGGTGGATTGATCAACGTATATTCTGAATACAATGGATATGTGCGTGAGAATGCCATGTCTCAAACCGAAAATATCTACAACACCATCTTGGAAATCTACAAGAAATCTGAGCGTGAAAATGTGAACAATCAGCAAGCAGCGATTTTGCATGCCGAAAAGCGCATTCACGATATGATGTTGGTGCATAGCACCTATTGATTTTAATAATTCTTGAATTGATTCAAGGATTTTTACCAAGGGACTGCCGCGTTTACGCAAGCAGTCCCTTTTTTATTTACCTTCGTCATCATGTCGGCAAAAATGCATTGGAATCGCAACTCTAGCGCCGCCTTATCGGCGATTTTGGTTGTGGGTTTGGTGAATTTGTATGTAGCCTATGTGTCGTTGGCACCTGCTGGTGGACAGGATTCTTGGAATCATTATCTCTATGCTCGTTGGGCGCCGCAGCATCCTTTTTTGTTGTTGGATCAATGGGGTAAGCCATTTTTTACATTGTTGGCATTGCCGTTTGCGCAGTTTGGCATCAAAGGTGTTTTGCTATTGAATCATTTGTGTGTTTTGGCAACGGCTTGGTTGGCCTATCTCACTGCTAGAAAAATTGGCATGAGAAATCCGTGGATGGCCATCTTTTTGTTTGCTTGGCAACCCATCGTTTTGGCCAATGTGCATTCCGCGCTTACCGAGCCCAGCAATGCATTGGTATTGGTGCTGGTGTGTTATTTGTACGCCGGTAGTCGGTGGGTGAGTGCAACTGTGTTGGCGTCGTTTTTGCCATTGGTTCGCAGCGAAGGGTTTGTGCTTCTGATGGCGGTGATGTTGTTTTTGGTTTTTCGGGATCGGAAAAAATATTTGCCCTATACTTTGGTTGGGGTAACTTTATACGGGTTGTTGGGTGCGTTGGTGAGTGGACAGTGGAATTGGTTGATGGCGAACAATCCATATGTTCGACAGGAATTGGATGGTGGATTTGATGCTGGTAGCGGAGATTTTTGGCATTACGCGATGCATCAACGAGAAATTACAGGGGTTTTGGTGTTGTTGTTTTGTTTGATTTCCTTGGTATTGGTATTGAACTATGTGTTGAAGCGACTGAAAAGGAAAACGCCAGCGAACAACAGTCAGATGGCTTTGTGGCTTTGGTGGCCTTTGTTTGGGTTGTTCTTTTTGGCTCACAGTGTTTTGTGGTGGAAGGGCGCGATGGGGTCTCACGGGCTATTGCGTGTATTTATGGTGGTGTCGCCAGTGGTGGCGCTATTGGCGATGTATGGCTTGGATATTTTAATGCGTCATGAAATACGGATTTTGAATCGCATTTTGAAGTTTTTGGTTTCTGTGGGCATGTTTTTGTTGGCATTTCCGGGTGCTGGGATTGGATATCCATGGAATCCGACATTCTTGGGTGGTGGTGTTTATAATGGGGAGTCTGTGAGCGAGAATGGGGCGGTTGAATTGGCCGGTGAAAGCGGTTCTGCGGAAGCTGGTGCAAAGGCAAATCCAGTGGCACAGGCCATTTATTGGGTGAAACAAAATGGATTGGGTGGTCGGATTTGGGCACATCAAATACCCGCGATTGATGTGTTCGAGAATTATGATCCTTGGGCTGCGGAAGCACAGTTACATCCCAAATCGCCCAGTGGTGAATGGATGCCCGCATTGCCAGTTACCAGTTGGCCGAAGCAAGCAAAAACGCTCAAACTGTGGTCTTTGGATGCCAAAGATTCAGGAGTGAACGATTGGTTTCCGAAGGGTACCGTTGTGATTTGGGATAATTTCCACGGTAGGAGAGACGGGCGGTTGGATAAAGCCCAATTGATGGGTTTGAAAAAATATCGACAAGTATACGGCGCAGGCCTTACAGACGGAGATACACTCAACGATGTGTTGGTGTTTGTAAAGGAGCGCGAATAAAGCTTATTTCATAGGCTCCAGGTGAGGAATGAGGTCTACACAAATGGCAGTGATGGCTTTGTTTAGTGCGATGCAGTCTTCTACGGAATTGCTGAGGTGGGGCGTGACACGGATGCCTTTGATCACGGGGTGATCTATGCCTACCGTGAAAATTTTGTGTTTGTTCATCAGTGTTTGGGCCAATTCAACGGGGGAGTAACC
>JAIYBO010000012.1 GCA_027488495.1 Bacteroidota bacterium
AAACATGGGTATCGCAAAGTTGGGGTTTGTTGAATGAATTTATTGCTAAATAATTGATAAAAAGGGATGTATTTGGGTGTTTTTTTGTGATTTTTGTAACATGAAAAAAATCATTGGTATTTTTTGCGTTGCTATGTTGAGTGCTTTTCAAGTAAAAGCGCAGTGCAACGAGCTATTTATTTCTGAATATGTAGAAGGTTCTCGCAACAATAAAGCATTGGAAATTTATAATCCAACCGCTAGCGCTATTGATTTGAGTAAATATCGGGTAACTCGCTGGCAAAATGGTTCTGCCGCTTGGACTGCTCAAATGTCTGATTTACTTTCTGGTAGCATTCAACCCAAGGATGTCATAGTTGTTGTTCTTGATCGCAGAGACACTACTCAAACTGGTCAAGATACACCGGTGGTTTTGCCTTTGCGTTTGAAAGCCGATTTGTTTTTGAGCAAGGATTACAATACCAGCTACAGCATGAGCTTTAACGGTGATGATGCGATGTCTATCGATAAATACAACGATGCTACAGCTAAGTGGGTGCCGGTTGATATTTTCGGCAAGATTGGTGAACGTCCGAGTCCGGCTTGGAGCGACAAACCCCCATATACTGGTACAGGTACATGGTATTCTATGGATAAGACTTTGATTCGCAAAGACAGTGTAATGGCAGGTGTTGCCAAAAATCCTTTGGAGTTCAATCCAAAATTGGAGTGGGTGATTAATCCTCGCGATATGTTTGATTCTTTGGGTTTCCATCGTTGTTTGTGTACCCAAGGCCCAAGCGTGTCTGTAAAGGCACCGGTGATCAGTCAGGTTGCTATTTATCCCAATCCTGCTGTTTCAATGGCCACAGTATTTTTGCCTTTTGAAATGGAGCAATTGGTTTGTTTGAATGCTGCTGGTCAATTGGTTAAAGTGAAATTCAACCATTTTGGAATGGACGATATGTCGCAGTACAGTTTGGACGTGGCACATCTTCCAGCCGGTGTGTACACCTTGGAATTCATCGCACAGAATGGTGCGAAGGCCACTGCCCGATTGGTTAAATAATGCGTCGCAGTTTCCTTTTTGTTGTTGGGTTGTTCTTGTTCTTGACGGCGCAAGCCCAAGTAACAGTGAAGGGCCGGGTGATGGATGCCATAAGCGGTGAGTTGTTGGAGGGTGCGAGTATATCAACCCGAAACCAGCAGGCATTGAGCGGTAAAGATGGCAATTTTACCATGGTATTGCCGATGGGCGAATACGTGTTGGTGGCCCAAGCGGAGGGTTTTGACAATGATACTATTTTATTGCAGGCCGATCGGAATTTGATCACAGATGTGATTTTTAGATTGGATAATCAGAGCGCAGCGATGCAAGCCGTGCAGATTACAACGAGCATCGCCAAGAACCGCAAAACGCCGGTGGCATATTCCAACTTTACGGGAAAAGACATTGCAGAGCGTTTGGGTAGTTCGGATTTGCCGTTGTTGTTGAATCAGATGCCAGGGGTTTATGCAACCTCACAAGGTGGAGGTGCCGGTGATGCGCGTATCAGCATTCGCGGTTTCAGTCAGCGCAATATCGCGGTGATGGTGGATGGTATTCCGGTGAACGACATGGAAAACGGACAGGTGTATTGGAGCAATTGGTTTGGTTTGGGTGGCGTTACAGCGCTTACCCAGGTGCAAAGGGGTTTGGGATCATCGCGCATCGCCAACCCGGCCGTGGGCGGGACCATGAACATCATCACGAAAGGGATTTCGCAACAGTCTAAATTGGAGGCCAACGTAGAAATTGGTGATTCTCGGTATGAGCAATTTGCAGTAAACTATAGCAGCGGTCGTTTGAAAGGTGGTTGGGGTGTTTTGATGAGCATCACCAAGCGTCAGAGTGCGGGGTATGTGGATTATTTGTATGACGACATGTACTCGTATTTTGGAAAAATCGAAAAGCAATGGACGACCAAATCGCATGGATCACATACGTTGAGTTTTGTGGGTGTGGGTGCGCCGCAGAGTCATGGTCAGCGCAGTTTTCGGGCTCGACTTTCGATGTACGATCGGGCGATGGCACAGGAATTGGGCATCGATACAGTGTTGCCAAGGATGGCTTATAACCAGGGCAATAGGTACAACCAACATTGGGGGTATTTGAATGAGGCCACGGTGAGCGCAGATAAAACAGATACCACCTGGGCCCGCAGGTATGCATTGAATGAGCGTGAAAACATGTTTCATAAGCCACAGATTTATGCAAAACACGATTGGTCGGTATCTAAAAAAACAATGGTTACCACCACCGTTTATGCATCGTATGGTAGGGGCGGTGGCGTAAGCTCAAATAGCACGTTAAAGATTCCGCAGATTCCTCAGAATTATGGTCAGTACGATTTCCAAAGTGTATATTTTTTGAATTCATCGGGCAGTGATTTTACTACCCCTATCGATCCCAAATATTCGTTGACGGAAAATAAATCTGCGGGAATTTTGCAGCGCGCGGTGAACAATCACAACTGGTATGGTTTGTTGAATACCACCCAGCACAAGATCAATAACTTGTGGTCGTTTACCGGTGGCGTTGATTTGCGCACGTATCGCGGTAGGCATTATCGTGAGGGGTATAATTTGTTGGGTGGCGATTATTTCATCCCCAGTCAGTCCGAAAAGAACCCAACCTACAGTTCAAAGCACATGTA
>JAIYBO010000105.1 GCA_027488495.1 Bacteroidota bacterium
ATTTGGTACCGCTTCAGGCAACCTTTCACAGCAAACCCCTTGGCAAACCATGAGGGTAAACGACCCCTCAGAAATTGTATTAACCAACCTATTTCCCAACAACCAACATTATTACCAACTGCTATATCGAAAACCCCGAACCACCCAAACGACTACTCGACCTGAGTTTTCATTTCACACACAACGGCCAACCAACCAATCATTCACATTCGTGGTTCAAGCCGATCCGCACCTCGATGTACAAAGTGATACCGCTGTTTACAAACGATGTTTGCAAAATCAACTCGAAGACAAACCGGATTTCATGATAGACCTTGGTGATATCATCATGACAGACAAGTTGGTTCGCGCGGGGAGTAAAATAGTCACCAAAGACACCATCACCCATCGCGCCAAATTGATGCGCAGGTATTATGAAAACATCACCCATACTGTGCCACTATATATCGCCATTGGAAACCACGAAGGAGAAAATGGATGGAACCTGAATGGCACTGCCAACAACATGGCTATTTGGAGCACCTTGGATAGAAAAAAGTACTTTCTCAACCCCCAATCAGATGCCTTCTACACCGGTGACCAAACCTCTCACCCATTCATAGGACTGCGCCAAAGTTATTATGCATGGAACTGGGGCGATGCACTTTTCATTGTTCTAGACCCCTATTTCCATACCAATGTAAAGCCCGATAGCCTCAATGGCTGGCGATGGACCCTAGGAAAAACGCAATACGATTGGCTCAAAACCACACTTGAAAATAGCACAGCCAAATACAAATTTGTTTTCGCTCATCAATTGGTAGGCGGCGACAAAGACGGTCGTGGAGGTGTTGAACCTGCCAACAAATACGAATGGGGTGGCGATAACCTAGATGGTACCCGTGGATTTGAAACCCAACGCCCTGGTTGGTATAAACCCATCAAAGACCTTCTTGCCGATCACCGCGTAACCATTTTCTTTCACGGACATGATCATTTTTTTGGAAAACAACAAAAAGAATGTTTGGTCTATCAAGAAACCCCACAACCCAGCCACCCCAACTATGCCAATGTGAATTATGCAGATGATTACGGTTATTTTGAAGGACAAATTCTCCCCAATTCTGGACATCTTAGAGTAACAGTCGCCCCCGAAGGAGTGAAAGTAGAATATGTCAGGGCCTACAAAGCGTCTGTAGAAACCGCTACCCGCAAAAACAAAGACATTTCTGCAACCTACTTCATCGGTGCTGTGAATTGCTACGATTCCCTCAACACCAATTCACCCATCGTTTGGAATTCCAATTATATACAAGAATGGGTTCAGCCCAATCCGTCACCCGGCGAAACACTACTCCGCTTTCAAGTCATTCACAACGAACCCCTTCAACTACAAATTTTTGATGCACAAGGGAAACTGGTGCGTAATCTACTCAACAACAACCAACTGCCAATTGGCGAGTTTACCGTGGTTTGGGACGGAAACAATGCATTGGGTGCTAACTTGCCCAACGGAATTTACTCTTACTGCCTCAAAGGTCAAAAACACGGTGAACGTTGTGGCAAAATCATTTTGAACCGTCAATAAAATTTACACCATGAAAAGCAAAATCGTCATTACCCTGTTGGTCATTTTCACCAGCCTTACAAATATCACAAATGCACACGACGCGCACTACCAAGACACAAAGCCCAGAACCTGGCATACCAAATCGGGTGATATCTCAGCCAGTTTTTACCTCGCAAAAAACAACCAAGTTTTACTCGAAAAACCAAACGGAACTGTGATTTCCCTGCCGTTATCTGATTTGTGTGAATCCGATATCGCATTTGTCAATCAAAAAATTCAATGGATTCAGAAAATCAACCAAATCCATCAAAACACCATCGCCCAACAACCATCCAATGCACCCATGGCCTCCCCATTGCAGAAAGGGAAGCCCTTTCTCATGTTTTGTGCAATTTTGCTTTTTATTGGACTCGCAATCAAGTTCATTCCGTACTTTCAACCATTAAAATTCACCCTGCCCGTCATCGCCGTTGCTTTGTTCCTCAGCACAAGTAGCTTCACCCTAAAATCGATGAAATTAATGGGTATGAGCACACGAATTTCTTTCCTCGACAGCGCTTTCTCCTATTACAAGCCGAGCATTTCAACTCGTTCCGATAACAACTATTACTACGTAGAATCTACTGGCTTGCCCGATCATGAAACCATGTTGGGCATCACCTCATGGCAGCAACAAGTGCCCATACCCCAATGTTACATAGGCACCAATGCATGGTCTATCCCCATCAACCCCACCATCGCTGCCACCCCCGTTCCAGTAAATCAAAACCACTTTTTGCGTGGCGCTATTGCCCTAGCCGTCAATGGCATACCCATTTTCAATCCATACACCAATACTGGGGTAGATGCCTTTTTAGACGGTCAATTAGACCAATATGGCGGTCACTCGGGGAGAGCCGATGACTACCACTACCACATCGCACCAACCGTACTTTATAACAAGATCCCTAAAACCTCACCTGTGGCATTTGCCCTAGATGGATTTGCCATATACGGAAGCCTTGAACCCGATGGTTCGGCGCAAAAATCGCTCGACGCCAATCACGGTCATTATGGAAGCGATGGGATCTACCATTATCACTCCAGCGCAACCGCTCCTTATATGATTGGCAACATGGTGGGCACAGTTACCGAAGATGCAACAATGCAAATCATCCCACAAGCAACGGCAAAAGGCGTTAGACCTGCACTCACCCCACTAAAAGGTGCCACCATTACCCACTGCCACCCTTATCCAACAGGAAATGGATTCAAGCTCACCTACACCTTGGGTACAGATAAAGACACGGTAGATTACAGCTGGACACCCACAGGGGATTACACATACAAATTCATCACCCCAACAGGCACCACCACAAGTAATTATAAAGGTCAAGCCATCTGCAAAGTCACCGCCGGTACTCAGAAAAACACAGAATACTTGTCGGCCGTTTTTGTAGATCCCAACCGAATGATCCAAATGCTCTTCCCACAAGAAGCACAACTAGAACGAAACATTGCCATTATCAACGCAAATGGACAAGTTGTTTTCAATACCAAAAACCGCAATAAACAGCTCCAGATACCTACAGATACTTGGCGCTCTGGCATATACTACATACAAACCCATTCAACGAATGTTGCCGGGAAAACCCACAAAATCATCTTGCCTTAATCCACGTCCAATGCTTCGCCAAAACCACCTCAACAGTCGCCGATACCTAACGCAAATTCTCCTTACACTGGGACTCTTTGGTATCCAAACAAAGGCTTCGAGCCAATCCGTTTATCGCACCCTCAAAAAACTGCCCGATACTGGTCAAAATTTGAGTTATACCAATACGTTTGGCGAAGACAACGACTACGCCATTAATCCACCCAACCTAAAAATCAGCAATGGCACCATGGTCTATGATTCTGTGACTACCCTTCTTTGGCAGCTGAGCGATGGGGGCGAGATGACGTTCGATCAGGCCATAAAATACTGTGACACCCTCACCTTGGGCGGATTCACAGACTGGCGATTGCCCTTACCGTCAGAAGCATTTTCCATTCTAAACCACCAAAACCCCAATCCTGCGGTTGATATCAAAATCTTCCCAAAAACCGGTGCAGAATATTGGTATACATCGGCCGTTCAAGCCAACGACCCCAGTAAGTCCTGGGTTACCAATGCAGGTGGAGGCATCGGAAATCACCCCAAAACAGAGACCATCTCTGCCGGAGGAACAAAAAAATTCCATGCCCGAGCGGTACGATCCACCACCCCCGACGTATTCATTGCCAATCGTTTCGTAGACAATGGCGATGGCACCGTCACCGACCAACTCACCGATCTCATGTGGGTAAAATCACCCGGTTCAACGGCAAGCACTTGGGAAGATGCAATTTTACTGTCGGAATACAACACAACCGGCGGACACACAGACTGGCGATTACCCAACATCAAAGAAATCAGAAGTCTGAATGACGAAACACGTACCCAACCCTCCGTTTCAACCACTGCATTCCCGGGTATTGCACAATCCAAATTTTGGTCATCCACCACACTCCCTAATCAGTCTAGCAAAGCTTGGTATTATGACAACCAATTTGGCATCACCACGTATGATGTAAAATCGGCTACCCATTTGGTGTGGATGGTGCGCTCCGCGAACAACACGGCTTCAATGCATCCCGTTGAAAAAAATCAACCCACAGGTTTCCGGATTTTTCCAAATCCAACAAATCACATCCTGACCATTCAAAGCGATATAATCATCACCATGGTCGAAATTAGAAACCCGCTGGGACAGGAAATCACAAAAATCTACAACACCAACAAAATCAACACTTCAGCACTACCTACCGGGCAGTATGTACTTACGGTATACAATCAAAATAGTCAACCCGTAGGACGAACCATCTTCCTAAAAAACTAAATCAATCGCGCAATACAACC